>CAZNMG010000291.1:0-4737 GCA_964574075.1 uncultured Owenweeksia sp. | reverse complement strand
TATTAGCCTTAGACCCCGGCTCTCTCGGCCGGGGTGAGTGATACACGGGTTGGAATGGAAAGTGGTTTCTTGTACTTATTTCCCCGGTTAGTCATTCCGGGCGAAGGGCAACGGAGACCCGGAATCTCAGGCATAAAGGGTGATCCGTGTGAGCCTTAGACCCCGGCTCTGCGGCCGGGGTGATTACCGTTGGAGAGGAGAATTCCGTACTGGGCCGGGGTAAAAAAAACCCCTCCCGGTAAACCGGGAAGGGTCCTCATCCAATCAAAAACCCACCTATGAAGGGGACTGTAAATAGTCTACGGATTCCACAAAAACAGGTCTCTGAAATTCGGGTTGATGTCGCTCATCAATAAAAAGCAATCATCTGCTGATTTTTTCTTGTTGCGCCCGCCACCTTTTTTCATACAAAGGGCCACATTTCTGAAGGTATAGGTGATACCCACCTCATGGGTTCCAAAGGTGCGGTGGGGGCCAAGGCTCGAAATCGTAATGTCATAGCTGTAGCCGAGGGTAAAATCACCCAGGCCTATCATTCCCTGCAGGATAAGGGCATCCACATTCTTATCAACCAGCAAAAAGTTTTGGCGCCTGAAACCCAGGCTCACCTTGGCATAGCTGCCTACGTCCTTTGAGGTCATCAGGGTGTTGGTGAGCAGACCCTGCTGCTTATCCATTATCATACCCACCGAAAGATAGCTGGGCTTATTCGCAAATTTTTTGGTCTGGAAATAGGTAAAGGCATGGAAGGTGTAGCGCGGCTGCAACCTGCTGTCCACGTTGAAGAAGGTCTCCACCGGGCGGTTCATATGAAACATGGCACCACCCAATGAAATGTAGGAGCCCCTCCTGTTGATCTCTGCCTGAAACCTGAAACCGGCACTCATGTCAAAGATTACATTGGAGCGGTCCGAGTGCCCGGACATTAGTGAGGGCTGATCAAGGAATCCTTCGTAAACTCCGAACTGGTCGCTGAATCTGAGTTTACTCCAGTCAATACTTTTCTGACCGGTGCCAAATCCCAATCCTCCGGAGAGGATGTACTTTTTGCGCGAGAACTTACGGCCTGCCCAATGGCCCAATTTACCCGGCAGGTTTACCGACAGTTGCAGGTCTGCTTTCTGCGTGCGCAAAAATCCTTCACCTTCAGTATGGTCATACCCGATGAGCCCCAGGCCAAGCCGGCCCGGAGCACAGCCCATATTAGCGCTAAAGGTATTGGTGGCAAACCGCCCCGGTAGGTGCGTCCACTGCATACGTGAGTTTACCCCGATCTGCAGGTTTTCTGAATATCCAGCATAGGCCGGGTTCAGGTAGTTTTTGTTGAGGTTAAACTGTGAAAAAACCGGGTCCTGCCCATGAGCCATAAAGGCCCACAGCACAAAACCCGGGGTTAGCAGCAGCTTACCTAATGAGAGTAACCGTTCCAAAGCTTTTTCGTATTCCTTTTCCATAATCTTTTCCAGGCCATATTGTACCATCATTAAAAACAGCATCTATTTTCCAGACGTAGGCGCCCATCGGCAGATCGGTTCCATTCTTTATATGTCGTCCGTCCCACCATTCGGCAGGGATGCCTTCGTTTAGTTTGTCTGATTCAAATATTATATTGCCCCATTCATCATATATGGTGAGGAGGTAGCTTTCCAGTGAGTGGCCTTTCGGAAGAAAAACATTCGCTTCCCCAACTCCCGTCATTTCGGGTGCAAATGCATTGGGCACATGCAGCAGGTAGCCGCGTAGGTCGATCGTTTTGCAAAGCGTATCTGCACATCCCGCAGCATTGGAAGTATAAAGGCACACTTCAAAAATGTAGTCGTTCTCAAAGAGATCCACATTGTAGCGGTGCAGCGGCTCCCTTTCATAACTAACGGTGCCATCACCAAATGACCAGAGAAAAACCGTATTGGGATCCACGTTAGTGCTGAGGTTTCTGAACTGTACGGTACTGGAGTTTATGTTGCTGTGGGTAAAGGCCGCAAATGGCGTGGGCAGCACTTCGATATAATCGTTGAGCGTAATGCTGTCAAAACATCCGCCATCAGTTTCCACAAGCAGGTTTACACTATAAATACCAGGTTCGTAGTAGGTGTGACTGATCACCGAGTCACCGCTTATAATGGTGCCGTCCCCAAAATCCCAGGTCCAGCTTACGATGCCACCGGGGCCATTAAAATTATAGGACGAGAGATCACGGAAGTTTACCGTGAGCGGAGCGCAACCGAGCAGGGAATCACCTTCAAGACCTGCATTTGGCACCGGCCGCACCATGAGTGTTTTAAACATGGTATCGTTACAACCAAAGGCATTGGTAGCCACCAACATCACATCGTAAACTCCATCCTGCTGGTACAGGAAGCCCGGGCTATTCAGTGTTGAAGTATAGCGACCGCGCTGGCCATTGTAATCAAAATCCCAATAATACCCGGCTGCACCCTGTGACAGGTTTTGGAAGGTGTATTGCTGCGGGGCACCACAGGTTTTTCCGGAGGCATTCACGGGGTTAAAATCGGCCGCAGCCAGAGGGAAGATGTTTACCAACCGCGTGGTACTATCGGTACAGCCCTGGCTGCTGCCATGGATAAGCGTTACGCGGTAAGCTCCCGGAGCATTGTAGGTATGCTGGGGATTGGCCGCCACCGAGGTGTTGCCATCGCCAAATTTCCATAGGGTGCTGATGATCTGACCATCCGTAGCATAGGAAGAGTCGAAGAATGCTATGGGTTGATCATTAAAGCATGCATTGGGAGCCGAAAAGCTCATCACAGGGGCACCATAGATCCTCACGGTGTCGCAATACTCCGAGGTACAACCATTGGGCGAGGTTACTGTGAGGCACACCGGGTAAATACCGGGCGAATTAAATACCTGCACGGGATCTTCAAGAATAGAGGTTTGGCCGTTGCCAAAATCCCAATGGTAACCCGAAATACTTCCTGCTGTACTTTGGTTGGTAAAGGAAATGGTACTTCCTGAGCAGGCATCTCCACTGTGAGCAAACAATGCCATAGGGGATGGGTGTACCGTAATGGTTTTGTAGGCCGTATCGCCACTACATCCGTCATTTACAAATTGTGCAATGACGTAGGTGCCGGGCTGGGTGTAGGTATGCACCAGCGAATCACTCACGGCCGAAGGCATATTGCAGGTACCGGTAATGGTGTCGTAATCGAGGCACCAGCTTGTACTGGTTCCGCCAAAGGAACGGTCTACTGCCGTAACCATAAGAGGGGCACAACCTTCTTCGGGCCAGGCGTCAATAAATGCCTGCACATTGTTGGGATGTACCAATATGCCGAGGCTCACCGTACTGTCGCCACAATCATTCACAGCTGTAAGACCAACTGTATAGGTTGTATCCTGAAGGCCGTTATTTACAAAGCGGTGGTTGTTCTGTCCCCATACCCAAATAGTGTCGCCCTGAGGGTTTATCTGGTAAAAGCGGTTGAGGGTATCCGCAGGTGTACCATCGCCAAAATCCATAATCAGGTAATCAGGCTGGCCGCGAACCAGTCCGTCCAGCTGGAAGGTGACATCAAGGGGAGTACAGCCGCTGTAGGCCGAGGGTACGGTACGGGCTATGGGCATCGATTTTAGCGTAAGCGAATCGAGATAGGTATCCATTCCGCAGCAGTTGGAAACACTTAATTCAATAAAATAGGTGGTATCGGCTCCCCAGTTGGGCATAAAGGTGGGCAGGGGATTGGGGTCCGCCTGATTGCTGGTGTAGATCACCACCCGGTTGCCGGCTGTGTCTTTGGAGAAAACCGTCCAGTTATAACTACGGATCAGTCCATAGCTTGAGTCAGTAACGGAGGTTTGGAAGGGTCCGCACTGGTGAATGCTGTCAATATTAAAATAGGCTGTGGGGCGCTCGTAAATATGAATGATGCGTAAGGTGGTATCCTTACAGCCGTATTGGGAAGTGGTAATAAGGCGCACGGGGAAACTGCCTGTCGAAGGAAAGGTATGCGAAGGCTGCTGACCGGTGTAGTCAATGGTACCATCGTTAAGGATGTCCCATTCCCACTGTACCAGGTTGCCACCCAAAGCCGCCACATATGATGAATCGTAAAATGTAACTGCAGCATTTACGCAGGCACTGTCAAAACCACAGGTGTTGTCTATTCCAAAAGCTGCTACGGGGCGTGGGTATTGTGTTACCGTATCGCTGTAGCTGAACACACAACCATTAATTGTGGTGGCGGTAAGGCTCACCAGGTATTGCCCTGGTGCTGCGTATTGATGGGTAGGAGCTGCGGTACTATCGAAGCTGCCATCGCCCATATCCCATACCCAGCTGGCAACGCTGTCAAAAGGAGTGGTGTTATTTATGAATTGAAGGCTGTCACCCAGACAGGCCCCGTTTGCTGAAAAGTTAACATCAACCAGGGCATATACGCGAATATCCTGTAGGATGGAATCGGGACAGCCGTTGCCATTGTTGGCGATCATTTTCACATGGAAGATCGAATCCTGCGTATAGCTGCTATTGGTGAAAGTAAGCGTGGGGCTTTTCAAGGTGGAAACCAGCTGACCGTTCACAAACCACTGCCAGGAGCTGTAACCGTTTCCGGTATCGGCAAGGCTTACCACCAGCGGGCTGCAACCGGCATATGCGCTTGCTTTAAAGCCAATAGGCTCCAGGCCGATCGCTTAGAAGAGTTAAGTGATGGTGTCACTCTTACAGCCGTAGGGGCTGTAGGCGATCATGCGTAATCTCACGGAGTCACCCGG
>CAZNMG010000290.1:0-14231 GCA_964574075.1 uncultured Owenweeksia sp. | reverse complement strand
GGATTCTTTCCAACGAAAGCTTTTCAAATCGGATCTCTCCTAATCCAACCAAATGCCAGCCGATAAACAGGGTGGCAATGAAAAAAATCAAGGACTTCGACCAGGTGTTTCGCGCTTTCATAACTGAGCGAGTTTAGTTTTAGCATTCACCCTGGCCAGGCTCATCTCCCGCCACTCCGGATTGTAGCTGCGCAAATGGTTTGCTTCATTATCAAGTCTTTTGTTAAGTTCTGTCATTTCCTCCTCCGGCAAATTCATGTGTTTTTTGTTTTCTGCAATGATGGGCAGCGTGCGCTCGTTCAGTGAAAAAAGGTATTGCCAATCCAGTGGCTGGCCGTACTGTATGTGCTGGCGGATATTATACCGGGTGGTGATCGCGCTCCAATCCATGCAAATATTTGCGGTAAGGATGATGAAAAAAGACCAGTAAAGTTTTCGGAAAAGAAAGGCATTGGTACGGCCGAGAAACACTTTTATAAACGCAAGGATGAGGCCTGTAGCCGCCAGGGTGAGATAAACAAAAACACCAACCCGCATGAGTGTAAGCCCATAAGTGCCCACATAGTATCCATTTTTTAATGCCGTAGTGATAAGAATCCCAATGTTGAGAACCACCCATAGCAAAGCCAGGCTTTTAAGCCATTCGTTGTTGGCAAGGCGGCTAAAATCCCTGCCACGGAAAAAGTAGAGGATAAAAGCGGTGGCCAGCACAATGGAGAAAATGAGGATGCCCACTCCTTCGTGCACATAGCGGCTGTAATCTTCGCCAAAGCCCTGGCCCAGCCTGTTTACAAAGGCGATATCGCTTACCAGAAAAATGAGCAGCACCAGGTTGAGAGTGCCGAAAAGTGCCAAGCCTACCTGCTTTTCCAAAGCTGCATGAGGATAGCTTTCAGCCGCTTCTTCGCTGAAATTGTCGCCCAGCATCTGGTCAATGAAAGTGAGCTTTTCAGGAATGTGGTTTTTAAAAATGAAGAGGGAAGCCCAGACCGCGAAAAAGATGGTAATCAGAATACTGAGATCGAGAAGCGAGAGGAGGTCGTTGAAGGTCTTCTCAAAGTAAGGGTTGAAATTTTGGTACATGCTCGCAAAGAGGAAGGCAAAGCACAGCGGAAGTAAAACAACCAGCAAAAGCCGGATAATGCGCTGCCGCCTGTTGTTGCCGCTTTCTGCCTTCAGTGCATTGCTCAGGGCGTGTAACGGGCCAAGAAAAATATTAAGGAAGGCTTTGGTTTCCGAAAAGAGGATGGAGTTTTCGGGATAAAGCATCCATTGGCTGAGCAGGGCCAGGCAAATGAAGCTCCAAAGTACGGTTTCGGGTGTGCCGTACCAGGCGGTGCAAATGGCTGTGGCAAAAAGGGCAGTAGCAGTGAGGAACACCTTTGGTTCCGCGAAACGCTTTGGATAGCTGGATAGCCAGAAGAGAAGAATAAAGATGTCAAATATGGCTAAGTTGAGCCCAACATCGGATTTGTGAAACAACATTACAAAGGTGATGACGGAGAAACCGGTTGTCCAGTTAATGGGATTTGATTTTTCTAAAGTACTTTGAATTGCAAAGTTCATGGGTAAAAAATTTTGGGTTATGTTTTCTTTATTAAATTTTCGAGGGCCGTAAGGTGTTCGGTAAAAGATGTTTTTCCTTCTGCAGTAGCCGAGTAGGAGGTGTTGGGTTTTTTCCCCACAAACTGTTTTGAAACGCTGATCAGGTTTTTCTTTTCCAGGGCAGCGGCATGGCTGGCAAGGTTGCCGTCTGTCACTTCCAGCAGTTCCTTCAGGTCGTTAAAGTCAATCGACTCATTTACCATCAGGATGGCCATTATCCCCAGTTTTACCCGGTTTTCAAAAGCTTTGTTTAAACCTGAGATGGGGTTTTTCATCGCTCGTATTTCCAGTACATCATAGCCCCGTAAACGATGTGCAGCACACCGAATCCGATACTCCAAAACATTAATCCATTGCCGTAATACCAGCTGGCCAGCAGACCAAGGGCAATTTCGCAGTAGCCAAGGTATCGGATATCATTAAAGGTGTAGTGGCTGCCATTTATGAGCGCCAGGCCATAGAAAATAAGCATGGCGGGAGCGATGAGATAATGGGTGTCCTGATAGAGGAGGATCAAAACCAGAATTCCTCCTGCCACCAAAGGAATAGCCAGGTTCCATAGCATTCTTTGCGAGCGCTTGTCCCATATTTTTTGATTTTTCTTCCTTGCATTTCGTGTGGTGAGGAAGATGGCAGTAATCACTGACAGGATTAAAACAGCCAGGGCAATGAGAATCAATGGGGTGACGGAATCTGATTCTGAAGGATAGACCCTATCGCTGCTCCCGTTGATCTTTGACAGATAAAACTGGTGGGCAAGCCAGGCCCCAATGAGCGCGTATAGTCCGGCAAACACGCCTGCAAGGCCGGAGAGCGAAATAAAGCGCGAAGAACGCTCCATTAAGTTTCGGATGTCTTTCAAGTCAGATTCGGCTGTTCTCATAAAGTACTTTGAAGAGCAAAGTAAAGGATCAGAAGTTGTTTAGGCAAGGATTTTAGCAATGAATTAACAAAAGGCAGCTAAATAAGTCTGCCGCCTGGAATAGGTGCCCTTTCAGAGCAAAGCGTATTTTTACCCTCATGAAACAACTTTGCTGGCTCATCTTAGTTTTCTCAGGCCTCTCACTTCCTGCACAGCCTGTGGATTTCACAGAGCTCTCTCTATTTGTGACGTTTTTTCCGGAGCGATCAGAGGTTTCCGGAGCAGTGTATCTTAAGTATGCACAAACAGGGAAGGCCGACTCGATCTGGCTGGATGGCATAAAGATGGACTATCACACGGTACAGTGGAATGGGGCCGAGGTGGATTTTGACTACAATGAAGAAGGGCTTTGGCTAAAACCTGATCCTTCCAGGGCAAAAAAAATCAATGAAATCTTTATAAGCTATACCGCCCATCCCCGGAAAGGCCTCTATTTTATTGGCTGGGATGATGAAACCGGTTTATCAAAAAAGCAAATATGGACCCAGGGCCAGGGTATTGATCACCGACACTGGATCCCCCACAGGGATGACCAGACGGACAAGGTGAAAATTAACCTGAATATCACTTTTGACAAAGGTTATGAGGTTATTTCCAATGGGGTTTTGAAGGAAAAGAAAGAGGTTGAGGAGACCTACGAATGGGTGTATGAAATGCAGAAACCCATGAGCAGTTATCTCATTGCCATTGCCATTGGGGAGTATGACTCGCGGCAAACCCAAAGTAAATCCGGAGTGCCGCTACAACAGTATTACTATCCCGAAAGGGCGGAAGATTATCCCTGGTTCTACTATAAGAATGAAGAGATTTTTAATTTTTTAGAAGAGGAAATCGGGGTGCCTTACCCCTGGAAGAATTACAAGCAGGTGCCGGTACAGGATTTTCGCCACGGTGCGATGGAAAATACAACGGCCACTATTTTTGGGGATTTCTTTCTGGTGGATTCCATCGCTTTTAATGACCGGAATTACACTTACGTAAACGCCCATGAACTTGCCCACCAGTGGTTTGGCAATCTCGTTACCGCCCAAAACAGTGATCATCACTGGTTGCACGAAGGCTTTGCCACCTATTACCAATGGCTTTCTGAGCACAACCTTTACGGGCAGGACTACTTTGACTGGGAGCGGTACAAAGCAGCCCAACTTGTTTTTGAGGCTTCAATGATGGACACGGTGCCGCTGGGAAATGTAAAGGCCGGATCAAACCGTTTTTACCAAAAGGGAGCCTGGGTGCTTTACATGCTCAATCATCGCCTCGGGAGGGCGAAGTTCCGGGAGGTAATGCAATATTTTCTCAATCGACATAGCTTCGGAGTAGTCACCACAGACTCACTGAATCATGCCATAAAGGCTGTAACAGGTAACGGGGCAGATGATTTCTTTAAGATGTGGGTAGGGACTGCAGGTGAGCCTGTAATGGAGATGAATTCCACCCTTGTGGAACAGGAGGGCCAATATGCCCTGGAAATAACTTACCTGCCTCAGAATTTTCCGCCCCTGCATGATCAGCTGAAAATCCCTGTGAAGCTGGTTTATGCGAATGGTCGTGAGGATATACAGCATATTTACGGAGAATCTTCTGCGGCCAGGCTTTCGTTGATCCTTTCGGAGGAGCCGGTCTGTTGGATTGTAAACCCCGGGATGAACTTACTGGCACGGGTAAAAGAATCCAAGGCTTTGGAAATTTGGGAGCGGCAATACGAACTTTCTACAAATGTGCTCGACAGGTATCAGGCGGTACTCGCGCTAGGTTCCTTCAGCATAAAGGATAAACGTGATCTGCTGAGACAAATAGTACGTGACACCTCTGAATTTTTCTCCTTACGGGCGGAAGCTTTAAGGCAACTCCTGGAGGCCGATTATGACAAATATGATCAGGAACTAATGGTGGCGTTGCGCAGTAGTGATGTACAGTTGCAAAAGGAGGCGGTATTGTTGGTAAACCAGATGTCTGGAGCCCTGCGGCATCGCCTGCAAAAGTTACGTGAGGGTGCCAGCTATGAACTCCGTGCCAATGCTATTCATAAAAGCGTGATACCCTCGTCTCCAGCCCGTAATGAATGGCTTTATGACAGTCTCTATCACCGGCAGCCGGGCATTCCCGGCCATGAGGTGCTGATAACTTCCCTGGCATACCGCGTCCTTTTGTTTAAGGATCAGGAGGCTTTTCTCCATTTGGTAAGGCTGAGTTCATCAGGCTATGATTTCATTACCCGCATCAGTGCCATGCAGGCGCTGCAGTCGGTGGGAATTTTTCGTGAGGATATGCTCCCCCATTTATTTGATGCGCTCTTCGATTATAACTGGAAGCTAAGAAGCCAGGGGCGGGCGATGCTGTTAAAGTACTATAAGGACAAGAAGTATGAGAAAATGATCCGGACATATATCGATGAACACCGGCACGAATGGGATGATTTCCGCATCCGCACTGTGGATAGTACTTTTGGATCAAATAAAAATTAATGCGCTCCCGCTACTCCCGCTTCTTTCAGTTGCTCATTATTTTTGGCGATTTGCTATTGCTCAATGCCTGCTTTCTGCTGGCCGGGGCCTTGCGGTTTGATGAGATCAAAATTCAGGAAACCCAGTACTATAATTACTATGTGCAGCTGGCCATTCTTATGAATGTGTCATGGCTCTTTCTCACCTTTCTTTTCAGAACCTACGATACGCGCAGAACCCTGGAGCCGAGAAAGGCTACGGGTAAAGTGCTCAACGCCTATTTCATACACCTGTTTATTCTGCTGCTCTTTTTGGTCAGCCTAAAAAAGGATGAGTATTCCCGGCTCTTTCTAACCTACTTCTATGTATCCTTTTTTGTAACCCTTGTACCATGGCGTTTTTACTTTTTGCGCCTACTCAGGGTGTTCCGCAGCCGGGGCGTCAATTTGAGGCAAATCGTAGTGATTGGGGAGGGCAGGGTTTTGCCTAAATTTTTTGAAACCGTGCAGCATCATCCCGAATACGGGCTTCAGATTGCGGCTTATTTCTCCGATAAACCAGAACCCGGTTTGCCCTTGATGGGACCGGAAGATGATGCCCTGAGCTACCTTCGGCAAAATCCGGTGGAAGAACTGTATTGCGCTTTTCCTCCCGGGGATGAGCGCCTGTTACGCTGGTTTAAAAGAGCAGATGAAAATCTGGTGCGCTTCAGGGTAATTCCTGACTTAGGGCTACATCATGCCTCGGGGCTCGAGATAGATTTTTACCATGATGTACCTATCCTACTTCATCGCCAGGAGCCCCTGGAATACATTCACAACAGGATATTGAAGCGGGCAGTTGACATTGCCTTTTCGCTGCTGGTAATTATCACCATCTTCCCCTGGCTGTTTCCCATACTGGCGGCAGGCGTAAAGTTATCAGGTACAGGTCCCGTGTTTTTCAGTCAGAAACGTACCGGACTTCGTGATGATCCTTTTACCATTTTTAAGTTCAGGAGCATGAATATCAACAGCCGGGCAGACGTGGAGCAGGCTGTGCAGGACGATGAAAGGATAACACCCTTCGGGAAATTTATGAGGAGACATAGCCTGGATGAACTCCCCCAGTTTTTTAATGTTTTGATAGGGGATATGACAGTAGTGGGGCCACGCCCGCATATGCTTGCCCACACGGAGGCTTACCGCCAACTCATCGATAGATATATGGTCCGTCATTTTGCAAAACCAGGAATAACCGGATTGGCGCAGGTACGAGGCCTCCGGGGCGAAACCCGTACGGATGACCAAATGCAGCAGCGGGTAATAACCGATGTGTATTACATTGAAAATTGGTCGTTGCTCCTCGATTTTAAAATAATCGTTCTTACCCTTTTTAGTACTATAAAAGGTCACTCGTCCAGCTAACTCTTTTGTTAGTTACAATCCTGTTAGTTGAGAGTGACAGCCCTTGGCAGATCTTTTAAATTAAGGCTTGCTGAAACACCACTTCATACTGCTCGGCTACCAGGTTCCAGTTGTATTTCTGCTTTATTTTCTGCCGGTTTGCCTTGATCTTTGCCAGTTGCACGGGATTTCTATCCAATATATCGAGCGCATTACAGATGTCATTTTCATCTAAAAAGTAGTTACCGGATTCGCCCAGCACTTCGCGGTTGAAGGGATTGTCGTGGGCGCAGATCATACAACTGCAGGCCATAGCCTCGAGTAAACTGGGATTGGTACCACCCACAGTATGGCCGTGAAAATAGAGATGGGAGAAATAGCGAAGATTATCCACCTTATTTTTTTTAAAAAGGCTTTTAATAAAACGGATGCGGCTGTCGCCAAAGCGATTTTTTAAATATTCGCCATAAGGGGTTTCATGATTTCCAATCACGAAGGTGATCCTGCTACTTCGGCTTTTCTGCACTCCCCCCAGAATTATTTCAAGATTGTTTTCCGGCTCCAGCCGTGCAATGATCAGGTTATATTCTCCTGGCTCCACTCCAAACTGACTTAGGGCAGAGGGATCAGGGTCTTTTACAATGTGGGCTCCATAGGGGATATAAACCGCTCCGCTCTCATAGGTCTGGGTCAAGTATTTTTCAATTTCCTGCGAATCTGCAATAAGGATATCGCTTCCGCGCGCTGCCCAGCCTTCCGCCTTCTTTAAAAACTGTCGCACACGGCTTGAGTACTTGCTGCGTTTCCACTCCAGCCCATCCATATTGGTTATCACTACAGCTTTGGGTGGTAAAAAGCGTTGCCATACACTGCTCGATGTGTATCCCAGCATCAATAATACATCAAAGCTTCGCCAGCGGGCATCAAGAATACAATTGAGGTCATATATAAACTGGCCAAAGGTTCCGATACGATGCTCCGGATCGTATTTGTGAATGATCTCCACCCCCTCATAAACCTTTTGCTGGTACGGGTGCAGGTGCGAATTATATACCGTCACCTGGTGACCCATGGCGACCAACCTTGTACCTAGTTGCTGCGCACATTCTTCAAAGCCACCATAGTAGTTCGGAATGCCCCGGGTGCCTAAGATGCCAATCTTCATAACTTAGAGTAAAGCGATTGGTAAAGATCCAAAATTTCGCGTGCGGCCCTACTCCAGCTAAAGTTTTCCTTCACCCACTTTCGATGATCACCCTTTGCGTGCATGGCTTTTTCTATAGCCTCACCAATGGATTCAGTAGAGGAAGGGTCGCAGTAAAAAGCGTGGGAGCCATAGATCTCTTTCATCGCTCCGCGATCAGAAACTACAACTTCGCAACCTGCTTTCAGCGCTTCAATAGTGGCGAGGCCTGTGGTTTCAAAGAAGCTTGGAAGTGCATGGACTTTGGTCTGCACCAGGGCGCGCCTGATATCATCGCGTGATTGCTGACCTTTAAAGATTACATTTTCGGTGGCGACACTCCGGCAGGCTTCCAGATATTTTTGTTGGTGAGCAGCTGCCTGCCCGTACAGATGTAAAGGATGTTTCTCACCCACCGCTTTAATAAGATTAAGCTGATTTTTCAGTCCCTCAATACGGCCGATACAGGCTATTCCCACTCTCTGTTCCCGAGCAGGGGAGGACTGCAGATGCTCACTGCCAAGGGGTATTTTAGCATAGGATAGGGCGTTTGCCTCAGGGAAATCACTCCGAATGTGCCGGGCTTCATAATCACTGGCAGTAATTAGGCAATCTGCTTTTTTTAAAACTTTGGCGATGGCCGCTTTCTGACCGCGAAACAGATAGAAAAAGCCGGGAAACCTCTCTTTTCCTTTCAGCCATCGCATCTTGGTTTTCAGGAATTCCACTCCGAACTTTCCGGCCACATTATAAACAAGATTCCATCCCTGACCTCTGTAGTGGCGGTCATATTCACTATAGTCTATATAAACCGTGGTTACAACCAGTTTTTTAATTTTACGGAGATGCGGAAGGATGTCTGCCGGCCTGAAAAGGTTGAAAAAATGGACCACATCATACTCGTTGATGCGGGAGGCATTGTGTGACGTAGCTATATCCACTTCACATCCCAGCTGTCGCAATTCCTTTGCAGTTTCTTCAATCTGAAGAGAATCCCCGCCAGGCTGGGTAAATAAAGTAGAGCGGGCCAGTAGCAGGATTTTCATTGATAGTTTGGATCAAAAAACTTTTGGGTACAAAGGTGGTTAACGAGTACTAAACTATAGAATAACAAGACCAATGAAGCGATTATTTTTAATTCTCACCCTTTCCTTCTTCGCGGTTTCATGCCAGAATGCCGGGCAGGAAGAAGGTGGAGACACCCAGACAGACACAGAACAAAACCGGGAAGCAGAAACCGGTCAGGAGGGTTTGACAAACGAAAATGAAAATAACATAACAACTACCACCACGGCAACAGGACAGGATGTAACGTTGAATTTATACACGGTGGGCGAGCAAATGACCACTATGCAGTTTGAACCTACCCGCCTTGAAGTACCTGCAGGATCAAATGTCACCATAAAGCTGATAAACAAGGCCAAGAGTGAGGCCATGATCCACAATGCGGTTTTTATAGAAGCCGGTAAGCAGGAAGCGGTTGTTGAGGAAGCCCTTAAAGCCGGGCCAGAAAAAGATTACACACCCGAAAGCCCCTTTATTATTGCGTCCACAAGTCTTGCCAAACCCTGAGATGAAGTAGAGGTAACATTCACAGCTCCTGACAAAAAAGGCACTTACCAGTATATATGCACCTATCCCGGCCATACAGCCATGAAGGGAATTCTGTTGGTGAAATAGGAATAGTAGCCAAAATATTGCAATCAAAAAATCCGGGTAAGTACTTGCTCGGATTCTTAGGTATTAATACCCCTGATGATCCCTAAAGCCAATATTCCCCCCAGCAATGATTTCACCATAACATCGGGTAGTAGGCGCACCAGGGTGGCAAATACATCCACACCCGGATAGGCGAGGTAAAGCATTGCAAAACCAGGGATAAGCCAAAGCAGGTGAGCTCTGAACATTATCACTATATGGTGAAAGAATGTTTGTTGCTGCGACCTTGCGGCCCAACCCACGTAAAAACTTACCGGTAGAAGGCCCCAGAGGAAGCCGGAAGTGGGACCGGTGAGCTTTTCCCAACCTCCTTCAAATCCTGCGAAGACAGGTAAGCCAATTGCTCCTATCAAAAGGTAAGCGCAGGTAATCAAAGTGCCATATCTTTTTCCTGCTATAGCAGCGGAAACAAACACCGCCAGGGTATAAAACCTGAAGGGTACGTTTCCTATGGAAAAGCTAATGGGCGCAATAAGGCAACAACCCAGCAAAACGAGAAGAAGTACTTTAGGGTCTGATTTTGGCATTTATCATTTTTTTACATTTCCATTCGAAGCGCCAGTAGAGCAAGACAGCCGCTGCAGTAAGACCGAGGGCAAGACCATACCATACACCCAGGGGGCCCAGTTCGAAAACTATCCCGAGAAGGTAAGCAGGCAAAAGCCCGAAGCCCCAGTAAGAGACCAGGGTTATCAGTGTTGGCACCCTCACTTCACTCATCCCACGTAAGGCTCCCAGTGCAACGGCTTGTGTACCATCCGAAAGCTGGAATATCACCGCTACTACCAACAGGGCAGAGGCAATTTCTATAACGTCAGGGTCATCGGTATAGAAGTCAGGGAAAAAATGGCGGCCTGCAAAAAAGATCAATCCGCAGAGGGCCATAAAGGCCAGGGTCATAGCAAAACAGGAGCGGCCAGCATTTCGCATAACCAAAAAATTACCCGCACCTAACTGGTTTCCCACCCTTACAGCGGCAGCTGCACCAATTCCCGTTGCCATCATATAGCTCAGCGCTGCCAGACTAATGGCGATCTGGTGAGCGGCCAGGGCTTCGGCACTGATCTGTCCAACAAAAATAGCGGCCAGCGCAAAGGCGGAAATTTCGAATATATACTGCAGGCCTGAAGGGATACCAATACGCAACAACTTCGCAAAGAAGGTTTTTTTCCAAATTTTAAGTCGATAGTAGTAGATGTACCCCGAGAATTTAGAGGATCTGAAAATGTACAGGCCCATAAGTATAGCCATCAGGATGCGGGCAATAACCGTAGCGTACCCCGCACCATTTAGTCCAAGCGCAGGAAAACCCCAGTTGCCATATATCAGCAGGTAGTTGAAAAATACATTGAGCAGGTTGGCGCCCAATGAAATATACATCGCAAAGCGTGTGTCGGAGAGTCCTTCTGCAAATTGCTTGAAGGTGAGAAAGATCATCAGCGGAAAAATGCTGCCGGTAATGATAAGGAGATAAGGAGTAGCAAGGCTTGCCACAGCTGTTTCCTGCCCCAGGTGCTCCGTGAAAAATGAAAAAAGAAACACTAATAGAAAGATGGCCAGTGCCGTAACAATATTGACCAGCAGCCCGTGCCGCAGGTAATGTCCCGCTTTGGACTTATTTTCCTCTCCATCAGCATTGGCTATGGGTGTGGTCATCCCCATTGCCATACCAATACCAAAAACCATGGGAATAGCAAATATTGAATTACCCAAAGCTCCCGCTGCGAGAGGAACGGTGCCGAGCTGCCCCACCATTATGCTATCGGCAAGCCCTACCAGCACATGGCCAAGCTGGCCCAGCATCACCGGCCAGGCAAGGGTGAAGTTTTTACGGATATGTTCCTGGAGGGTCACTTGCAGGGAATAAATTACGCCCTGCGAAAATATCAGATAAATTCCGCTTCATGGCGGCTCATTTCGCGCTGGTAGAAAGCCTCGGCCTTTTCCAGCAGACCGGCAATTTCATTTACCAGGTCATCATCCTCTCCTTCGAGGTCTTCCAGCCACTCCACTTCATCATGGTTTACGCTCCAGATAAAGCGGGGAAACTCAAGGTGCACGATGAAAATATCGTCAGGAAAGTCTGTGTTATCCGCCAGTAAAAACGGTGGTAATTGCATGGTGCTAAAATAGGGGTAAAAAATAAAAGCTCCCTAAACGTAGGGAGCTTTTTGAAAAGAAAGATTCAGAATTATTAACCGCCCAACTGAAGCAGGAATGACACCCCCACAGAGGTAGAATAGCCATTGGCTAAAAATCCAAAATTGGTGTTTTTGTTTTCCTGATTCGGGGTACCTGCGGTTCCACTTTCAATCTCCGTGGTGCTGCTGGTAAACCCTAGTAAGCCAGCATGAAGTTCAATCCCCCAATGTGTGCTCGGATAAAATGCAAATCCGGGAATCACTCCGACCAGAAACCCGTTGGTTTGAGGACCGTCAGTAGTTGTGCCTGATGCATTAGACTCTGAACCACTGGAGAATAGCGCAATATTTACATCCGGATAAAAGAAGAACCTTCCTCCATCACCTACAGGAATATAGTACCTCCCAAACACCCCATACATTGTAGAACTTGTTTTTGATTCAATTTCTGAACTGGTGGTATCTCCTGTAGCAAAATTGATTGACCAGGCGGTACTGGTAGATTTACCATTAACCATAGCCACTCTTACCCCGGCCATTAAATTGTCACTAACGGTGTAACCAATAGCCGGTGCAAATTGAAAGCTGGAAAATTTAGGATCGGTAGGAAGGCCAAATAATGAATTTTCGGTTGTGGTTGAAGTACTCTGGTAACCTATTACCCCACTAAGGTACAGGTGTTGCGCCAGAGGCTGAGCCATAAGGCCGGAAGCCATAAAACCAAGAAGAAGTGCAAAGTTGATTTTTTTCATGTTTGATTGATTTTGAATTAGAATTCATCGTAAAAGTAATATTGTTTTTTACACATTCACAACATCAAAAAGAAATTAAGGCTGGTGGGAGCCGAGGTCGTCACCAAAATAGTAGGAAAAACTAAAGCGGGGTTTTAGCGTCCACAACTTTGCCCCCAGGCTGGAGTTTGAAAATTCATTATCCAGATCATCTGTATAGCTCTCCATGGAATAACCGATCTTGCCGATGCTGGCTTCGAGAGACCAGTTGCCGGTGGGAAACCACGCGAACGATGGGGTGATCCAGGCTCCGAAACCCGATCTGTTGGGAAGCTCAATATCCGGAGGGTTTGTGCCTTCACCTAATTCTATAGAAGATGTGCCCCCATGAAAAGAAAAAGGGATGGAAAGCTCACCCACTACAGCAAATTTGGGAGAGCAGGGGTGGTAGTAGCGGTACATGGGGGCAATGGATACGGAATTGCCTTTGTTGAGGTAAGTGTCAATTACCTGACTAGTGAAATTGAAATTATCTTCCTGTACCGAGGTGAGGCCGTAATCCAGTTTCAAACCTGCAAGATGATTATCGGCAAAGGCATAACCTACTCCGACTGCCAGGCCAAATTCACTTTCTTTCGTTTCCAGATCCGTATAATCTGTTCCATTAAAATAGGGTTGGATCGATCTATCCTGATCGTAACAAAGGCCTCCCGATAGCATAAGTGACCCCTGGGGTACCTGGGCTATAGCAATGGTACATGAAAGAACACTGAATAGACAAAAGGCTGATGATTTCATTATATGTGAATTATGTGTTACAAGTTGTTACTTGCTCGCAAAGGTTTTCACATCGTCAGCGCTGATCTTTGATTCTCCCAATATGATCAGGCGCTCTACTACATTGCGCAATTCACGGATGTTCCCTGTCCAGTTTATCTTCTTCAATTCCTCCAGTGCTTCTTCCGAAAATTGCTTTGGAGCGGTTCCCTGTTCCTGTGCAATCTTTTCAGCAAAATGCGCAGCCAGCAGGGGTATATCATCTGTTCTATCATTCAGGGCGGGTACTCTGATGAGTATCACACTTATCCTATGATAGAGATCTTCACGAAAGTCGCCTTTTTTTATCTCTTCTGCAAGATCTTTATTGGTGGCAGCCAATACTCTTACATCAACCTTCACCTCCTTATCACTACCTACCGGGGTTATTCTCCCCTCCTGAAGTGCCCGTAATACTTTGGCCTGCGCACTAAGGCTCATATCTCCGATTTCATCGAGAAAAAGTGTTCCCCCGTGGGCCTGCTCAAATTTTCCCCTGCGGTCCTTAATGGCTGATGTAAATGCACCTTTTTTATGTCCAAATAGTTCACTCTCAATAAGTTCCGAGGGAATAGCGGCACAGTTTACCTCCACCATTGGCTGCTTATTGCGCTGGCTTTTCTGATGTATCCAATGTGCCACCAGCTCCTTGCCTGTTCCATTGGCCCCGGTAATCAACACGCGTGCATCGGTAGGCGCCACTTTCTCTATAATTTGCTGAATACTTTCTATAGCGGCTGACTGGCCTATCATTTCATAGTTCTTGCTGATCTTCTTTTTCAGCGTCTTATTCTCCTTTACAAGGTCCGTACGGTCCAGAGCGTTGCGTACGGTGCTGATAAGGCGGTTCAGATCGGGCGGCTTTGAGATGAAGTCATAGGCCCCCTTTTTCATGCTGTCCACGGCTGTGTCGAGATCGCCATGACCCGATATCATCACCACCGCTGTGTCGGGATAGTTTTTGCGGATGTGATCCAGAACCTCAATGCCATCCATCCCCGGCATTTTAATATCGCATAATACGAGTTCATAATCACTTCCGGAAAGCTTGTCTACTGCAACTTTACCATTTTCGGCTTCGTCTATATCAAAAGTCTTGTCTTCATCACTCAGGATATTTTTCAGCACATTGCGAATCGCTTTTTCGTCTTCTACAATAAGGATTTTTGCCATTGGTGGTTATTTTCTTGGATCTTATAAAACACTCCTTCCTTAAGGGCATAGGTAGAGAGCTTAAGTTGATTAATATTTAATTCTTTGAGTACGAGGTTGGTGAGCAGGCATG
>CAZNMG010000289.1:0-3900 GCA_964574075.1 uncultured Owenweeksia sp. | reverse complement strand
AAAAAGCAGGTAGTCGATCATGTATTTATTCATGGGTTCGTAATATCCGCCTGCCTCTAAAAAGGACTTTTTACTAAAAACCACCCCGCTGTGGATAAAGGGGTTATAATCAAGAATGATCTTCCGGATATCCTGATCCTTCTCAGGCATTTCCATCGGATAAAGCTCCTCGCCCCGGTGGTTTATAGCCACAGCACAGCTGCCCACAAGCAAATGATCAGTATGAGTTTTCAGAAATTCCATTTGCAGCGATAGCTTTTCCGGCTGCCAGATGTCATCATCATCAAGGCGGGCGATCCACTCACCACCTGCCTGCGCTATGCCTCTGTTTGCCGCAACTCCAAGTCCTGTGTTTTCCTGGCTGATCAATCGTATCCGGGGATCGGTATACTCTTTTACAATCATTTCAGTAGCATCCCTGGAGCCATCATTTACGATAATCAATTCCCAATTAGTAAAGGTCTGGGCCAGTACACTATCAATGGCGGGCTTTAAATAATCTTCACCATTATAAACTGTCATTACCACACTTACCTTAGGCATCGGTTAGAATTTTATGGTAAAAGGTTTCATGTCGCTTTACCTGCTGTTTCAGAGAGAAATTGCTGATGATGCGTTTTCGGGCAGCCATTCCCTTGCGCTTTATCATTTCGGGGTCGTTGAGGTATTCCAGAATTTTAGCCGCCAAGGCCTTAGGATCGTTTACGGGTGTCACATCACCGGCTTCAGGTGGGCCGATAAGTTCTACAAGCGGGGGAATATCGGAAGCGATCACAGGTAATTCCATGGCCATCATTTCGGCCGGGGCCATAGGCATCCCTTCAGTTTCTGAGGGGAATATGCCAAGATCAGATTCCTGCATCAGCTCATGCACATCATCGCGGGCACCGTAAAAAATCACCCACTGGTCAATTCCGAGTTCACTGCAAAGGCTCTTATAATTTTCGTGCTGTGGACCATCGCCCACGAGGTATAGGCGGGCCTTCCTCTCAGCAATCACCACCTTCCAGGCCTTGAGCAAGCTTTCGATGCCCTTGGCTTTTACATGTCGGGCAATATTTATGGCCACGGGTATTTCTTTTTTCTTCGGGTCGTGATCTTCCAGAGGCCTGAATAGATCTGTATCAATACCGTTGTGAATCACTTCAACGGTGGAGTAGTTGGAGTGGAAGTGCTGTACAATTTCATGCTTCACGCTTTCTGAAACAGTTATAGTATACGTGGCGTTTTTCCTTCCCGCATTAGCGGCTGCAAAAAACAACTGGCGGGCGCGGTTTCGCAAAGCGATCATTGAGGGACCATGCAAGGTGATCACATGAGGAATTCCTTGTGCAAAAGCATATGCAAGGCTGTTGAGGTGGTAAAGGTGGCTGTGGATTATGTGCGGCCTGATTGATTTGAGGGTCCGGAACATTTTAAAAGTGCTGGGAAAGTGGAGACCAAAGCTGCCTATACTTTGGGGCCTGCCGCAGGTATGGATAAAGATCTTTTTACTGTTTTGCAGAAAAGCTGCCAGGGGAGTGTGATCCGAAAGGCTGATGATGTGCATTTCAAACCGCTCATGATCCATATTATCGCAGAGGGAGGTAACTACGCGCTCCACTCCACCAAATCCGAGGGAAGCTGTTATGTGTACCACTTTGATCATGCCTGTGCTACGTTTTTACGAAAGAAGTAAAAAGCAGAAGATGCCACCAGGATCTCGATAAAAACCCGGATAACCGCTGTAGCCGTTGCCCCGTAAACCGGTATAAGCAGGAAGTTGAGGCCGAGGCTCAGCAAACTCATGACCAGGGTGATCCGGAAATACAACTCCTCCTTTTTCAGATTGATTAGCCCCTGATATCCAAATATGTTGGTAAAGGCTGCCAATAGGGGGTGTAGCGAAAGGATGCGCAGCAACATCGCGGCCCCGATAAAACTCTCTCCATATACAATGGTCACGATGGAGTCCGCAAATATCCAGCACACCACCGCCAATAGAAAAGTTACCATGGTCAGGAATTTAAGCGCTTTATTGAGCGAAGCACGAAAGAGGACCTTATTGGAGCGGAAGAGGGAGGCGATATGAGGAAAAAACGCCTGGGTAAACGGGCCAAGAATAAGGGTATTGGCAACAAAAATGAGTTTGTGGGCTCCTGCATACAGTCCGGCCTGGGCAGGGCTCATTAAAAACTTTACCAGAATGATATTTGTGGTGGAATAAAGGTTTACCACCAGGTTTATCTTAAAGAGCCCAAATCCTTCCTTCAGGTAAAGGATGAGCAGTGCAGTACGTGGCCGCTGCCATTTGATGGACATTTTAGTTCGGATATAAAGCAATGCAATCACCCCGATGAGTATCTGGCCCAGGGATCCCAGAAGTGGATAATAAAGATAATCGGCCTTCTCCTGTATGAGAATAAAAACAAGGATGGCTACCAGTGTTTTGGAGAGGAATGTCCAGAGGGCAACCTGCTTAAGTTGCTGCAAACCCTGGAAGAGCCAAAGCGGGAAAAGCAGAAATCCGAAGTTTATCAAAAAAGCAAAACTTAGCAGGGCAGCTTCCTCGCGTAAGGTGGGCACGGCAATGAGCAATACGCCAAAGATCAGCAGGGAGATCACAAAAAGGGCAGACTTCAACAAATAGATGTGACTGAACACCACTGAAATCCGTTCAAAATCACCCTTCAGTCGTGCAATTTTACGGGTGGCCGTGGTGTCGAATCCAAAGTTGATCATCAGGACGAAGTACGATACCAGGGAACTGGCATATTCGATAAGCCCGAAATTTTCGAGCCCCACCACCCTGGTGATATAGGGAATTGTAATAAAGGGAATGATGTAATTGGCAGCCTGGACTACGGTGAGGTACGCTATGTTTTTCCTGACGAGGCTACTCAACGGTCTTTATTTTGAAGGCAAAAATAAGGGAAGCTTTCACAGCACCCTGTTCAGTTCCTTATTGATGCTCACCCTCAGCTGCGTGAGTTTTACAAGACTCTCCATTTTCTGCTCCAGTGCAGTAGCAGGGTTGTCCGATTGTTTGAGGTCATGCTGGATCTCGGCAATAATGTCGCTTATCCGCTTTTCCTTGTAGCGCAGCACCGACTCAAGGGTAAATTCCTTTACAAAGGCATCCTTTTCCGGGAGAAAGATCTTCTTGCGGGTCCAGTCGTGCAGGTGGTGTTTTTCGGTTACGAGGTCGGCCACCTTATTGACCACTTCCTTGTTGTCAGCCCTTATAAAATGACCTGCTTCCAGTATTTCGCCACTTTTGTCAAAAGCAGTTGTAAACTCCTTCAATATATGATTGAAGACCGGGTTTTTTAGCTCCAACCCATCGTTTACAAATTCAGTAACGATGTATTCCGCTACCGTTTCTGAAAGGTCTTCCTCTGCGTCTTCATTTTCACTGTCTTCGTCATCCACCTCTTCAAAAACGTAGCTGTGGCGGGGGTAATTGAGCAAGAGCCAGCAAATAGCCTCCTCCTGTGCATAATGGGGTGTGCTGGTGAGATCGGTGAGAAGTGTTGTGTCTTCCGCTTTTTCGCCTTCTACGATCTCCAGTCGTGCTTCGCGCATTTCCTCGCGCTTGCGCTCCTTTTCTTCGCGGCTCACCACATTTTTGCGCACCTGCGCCAGTTCTGCAAAAAGGATCCGCTCTTCCATTTTTAAAACGGAGGCGCACTCCTGAACGTAGGCGTTGCGTTGAAGGGCATCAGGTATTTTGGCGATACTCTCCACAATTTCGCGTGCGGCCTTTGATTTTTCCAGTGGATTGCTGCCGGCTTCCTTCAGCAGGAGAGAAGCTTTAAAGCGCAAAAAATCCTGGCGCTCATCGGCTATATACTCCTTCAGTTCGGCTGATGACACTTTTTTTGAATATGAATCGGGGTCTTCACCTTCCGGAAAGAGGAG
>CAZNMG010000288.1:0-4657 GCA_964574075.1 uncultured Owenweeksia sp. | reverse complement strand
TATCTGGATCTGCTTCTTGCCAACACCTTACCCCCCTATTTGCCGGATTATGAAGACAGCACGTGTTTCAATTTCTTTCACCTTCCTGAACCGGAGTACGATGGTGACAGGCGGATGTTTCACTTTCTTCACGAAAGCTGGCACAACTCCAATAATGGCGGTCTCAACTGGCTTTTAAAATATGAACCGGAAACCGGAGATCTCGTCAATAAAAACAAAGACCACCTCTTGCCCGAAAAAAGATGGACATTAGGGGTGGGAACCGGAGATTTCAACCATGATGGATGGACGGATCTTTACCTCGCCAATGATTTCGGCACAGACGATCCATACCTGAACCAGGAAGGAAAATTTAAACTACAGCAAGGGCTCTTTTTTGGAGATTTTGGCCTGGATACCTATAAGGGCATGAACAGCAGTATGGCTGATTTTGACCGAAATGGAAGTGAGGATATTTATGTGAGCAATGTACATCACGAAATGCAGGCGGAGGGCTCACTCCTGTGGATGAACTATACCAAAGCCGGAAGCAGTGAATTTAGCTTCAGTGAAGAGGCCACCGCCAGAAACGCTTTGAATGTAGATCGTTTTGGGTGGGGAGCGGCTGTGGGCGATCTTAACCTCGATGGGTGGACAGACATTGTACAAGCCAATGGCATGGTGGGAGATGATTATGACAGCCTTTACCCCGAACGGGATGATTACTGGTACTACCAGGCACAGATTGCGAAAACCGGCCCGGAAATTCATGCTTATGCTGACAACTGGGCTGACATCAGGGGACGAAGCATTTACGAGGACGAGCTGGATTGCATCTTCCTCAACAATGGCGGTAAAAACTTCCTGGACAGGGCTGTTGAGCTGAAAATTGATCATAAGGCCAATACCCGCGGAGTGTGCCTTGTGGATCTTGAAAATGACGGTGATCTTGATATTCTCATCTCCAATCAATTCGGAAGACCGTTCATTTACAAAAACGGGATTTCGGGAAAGCCCTGGGTGGGAATGGAACTGAAGGGAAAAACAGAAAACCCTTTACAGCCGGTAGGTGCCAAGGTTTGGCTGAGCTATAAAATGGATGGAGAGCTCCATACCCAATTCAGGGAATACCGCCTCGTAAATGGTTTTACGGCTCAAAGCGATTCGAGAATGATCTTTGGATTTGAAACAGGGACATTGAGCGATTTGAAAGTAAAAGTGGAAGACCTTTACGGGAACAGCACCGAGCACAAAATTCAGTTAAACCAGTATCAAACTATTTACCTGCCTTAGCCATGCCATTTGAATCAGACTTTTACCGGGGCAGTGGACAACTTACCGAAAACTGGTATGCCGTTTTTCAGACTAAAGAGCTTAGGAAGGCTCCGAAGAAGGCCGTTGTTTTTGATGTGCCCTTTGTCATCTGGAGAAATTCTGAAGGAAAAGCAAGGGCCGCAGTGGATCGTTGTCCGCACCGGAATGCCCCGCTTAGTGAAGGCAAAAATATCAACGGATGTATTGCTTGCCCTTACCACGGCTGGACCTTTGATGGAGAGGGAAAGTGTGTGGAAATTCCTTCCCAGGTAGATGAAAAGCATCTAAAAGGTCATAAACTGCAAACCGTGGCATGTGTGGAAAAGCACGATCTCATCTGGATTTGGACGGGTACCAGGGAAGCTTCGGGAGCGCCTTTTGAAATGCCAACGATGGAAGAAAAAAAGGGCTGGCGGCATTATTATATGTACACGGAGTTTGAAAATGGGGTAACCCATCTTGTTGAAAATTTTATGGATGTGCCGCACACGGTTTTTGTGCACCAGGGCTGGTTTAGGGAGCGGAAGAAAATTCCAATCGATGCCGTGGTGGAGAAAACCTGTTCCAGCGTTTTGGTCACTTACGATCAAAGTACTGACTCTATTGGCTTCAACAGTAAGATCCTTAATCCGAAAGGGCTGCCCATGCGGCATACCGACAATTTTTACATACCTAACAATACCCTGGTGGATTACATCTTTGGCGATTACGAAAGAGGATTTATCATTACCAGCACCTGCACTCCGGTAAGTAAGGATTTTTCACGGGTGTTTACTTTGATTACCTATAAGTTTGGTTGGATGAACCCCTTGGCTTCTTTGGGGCTGCCGTGGTACACGCGAAAAGTGATACAACAGGATGTGGACATTATGAAGCTGCAGGGCGAAAATCTGAAGCATTTTGAAACCACCAGTTTTGAAAGTACCCCCAGTGACCTGATGCATGTGGCGATCGAGGAGTTGCGGAATTCAGCAGCTATCCAAAAAGAAGAAGAAGAAACCAGGACTTTCAAATCGGACATAAGATTTTGGGTATGAATAAAAATCTCGTACACCGGCTTAAAAAGCCTGCCGAAATCAAAGTAGAAGATCAGTTACGTATGTTCAGGTTGATGGATGAAAACTACGATTGTGTGGAGTTTTCTGCATTTACCAAAGACCTAAGTGCCAAAGATTACGTAAGCCTGCTGATTGATAAAAATAAAGATATTCAAGGTTTTAGTACCTATGCGCTCAATCCTTCGGGTACGGGTTCTGGGCATTACAACATCCTGTTTTCAGGAGACACCATAATTAATCCCGGGTATTGGGGAAGCCGCATAATGGCTAAATCGTGGGCGGAGGTGGTAGGAGGCCTGCTAAAAAAATATCCTGAAAAGAAGCTTTACTGGCTCCTGATTTCCAAAGGGCACAGAACATTTATGTATCTCCCTATTTTTTTTAGTGATTTTGTGCCCCATTTTAACATGAGTGGAAAGGAAGAGCTCAATGAAATAGCCCGTAAAACAGCGGTCAAAATATTTGGCGAATACTATCAGGCGGATACGGGAGTCATCCGGTTTGAGAGAAGCCAGGGCCAACTCAAGAAATCATTGGCTCACAAAACACACGAGAAGCAACGAAATGAATGGGTGAGCTTCTTCCTCAAAAAAAATCCTGACTTTGGCCGGGGGGTTGAATTGGTATGCCTTGCAGAGATCAGCGAAGCTAACTTAAAGCCTGTGGCCTGGCGGATGATCTGTCAGGGGATGGAACAACCGGTGCTGTAGTGAGTGTCGCTGCCACCATATGGATGTTGTATGCTGCCAAGGATTATTTCAGTTTTCGTTTTGGTTCTGCCAATTTTCAAAAGCATCAGGAAAAAATCCTGAAAAACATTATCCGAAGGAACCGGAATACAAGCTTTGGGAAAGAACATGGGTTCCGGTCCATCAGAGATTATAGAGGATTTATAAACCAGATTCCAGTTTCTGATCATGAAGACCTGGAGCCCTACATTCAAAAACAAATAGAGGGAGAAAAGGCGCTTTTCAGGGAGGCGATATCCTTTGTGGAAACCACCTCAGGTTCTGTTTCCGCGGCAAAGAAAATCCTCTACAACCGGTCTTTGAGAAAGGTTTTTAGCCGCATGGCCAATGCGTGGATGTTTTCCCTTACCCGGAATTACCGCTCGCTCTGGTCGGGAAAATCATATTGGTCTTTGTCACCGGCTCTAAAAAATCACCCTGTAAAAATTGAAGATAACGACTATTTAAGTGGTTTTACCGGCAAAATTCTTAGGAAGCTTTTGGCGGTACCTGCCAGCCTGAATCATGAGCGGGATGCGACAGCTTTTTATGATCAAACCTGGCTGCACCTGCTTTCGCAGAAAAAAGTGGTGTTCTTTTCGGTTTGGAGCCCCGTCTTCCTGATCCGTTTGCTCCAGCATCTTATTGATCGTAATGTGCTTATACTAGAACAGATGGAGAGCCTGCCAATCAGGAAATCCGGAATAGCCAAAAAGCGCCTGGCAGCTGCAGGTGGCCGTCTTACACTGTCCAGCCTTTTTCCCGAATGTAAGGTAATAAGCTGTTGGAAAGATGCCCAGGCGGGCATCCACCTTGACGAACTAAGGAAGTTACTTGGGGAGGGAATAGCTATCCAGGGAAAAGGACTGCTGTTGACCGAAGGCGTCATTTCTTTTCCCATTGACGATGAAGATCCCGTGCTGGCTTACAACGCGCATTTCTACGAATTCAAATCGACAGGGTCAGGGTCAATAAAGCGGGCGCATGAGTTACAGGAGGGATTTCATTATGAAGTGATCATCACCACTCAGGCCGGCCTCTACCGATACAACACCTGTGATGTGGTAAAGGTTACCGGCTTCCGAAGCGGTCTTCCCCGGTTGAGATTTATGGGTAGAAGCAATTTACTGGGCGATTTCGTAGGAGAGAAGTTGTCTTACCTACAGGCGCTTAACGTTATTAGTCATCTGCGGAATGAGGGAATAACAGCCTACGCATTTTCATGGAAGAAGGATGAAGCTGGTGCGGGGTACATACTCCTTGCTGACAAAGACGTTCCTTCCGAAACTGAAAAGGAAATAAACCAGATGCTTTGTGCAAACCCTTATTTCGCGCAGGCTCAAAAGCTAAAGCAACTCGAGCCGTTAAAAATTGAAAAAGCAGATAAGGGTAAAATCATGAAAGCTGCTGAACGCCTCAGGCAGGAAAGGAATATTGCCGAAGGAGATTTTAAGGAACCGCTGTTTGTCCCCCTTCAATTTCTGAGGGATGAGTAGATACGTCATTAAACCTGCCACGGAAGAGCACGACCGGCAACTGGCCGAAATGTCGAAAGTGCCCATGCCCGGGATGATCTCA
>CAZNMG010000287.1:0-4238 GCA_964574075.1 uncultured Owenweeksia sp. | reverse complement strand
TCCTTTCTCGTGCCCGAAGAGTTCGCTGTCAATGGTCCCCTCGGGAATAGCCCCGCAGTTTACAGCAATATAAGGGTTGTGCTTGCGGTGCGATTGATGGTGGATGATCCGCGGAATAGCTTCCTTTCCCACCCCACTCTCTCCGGTCACCAAAACCGAAATATCTGTGGAAGATACCTGCAAGGCTTTGTCGAGGGCCCGCTCGAGCAACGGTGAAGAACCGATAATGCCAAAGCGTTGCTTCACTTCCTGAATACTACTCATTCCAATTTATATTTTAACTCAATCGGCTTGTCCTGGTGGATGAGGGTGCCGGTTGCCACATTGAGAACAAAGGGTTTAAAAGCCTTCAACACTACGTAGGAGGCCGATTCCATGGGTGCCGGAAACTCCAACAACTCCGAACGGCCTGCGGTTTTGCCGGCCCAGATCTGCTGGTCTGCGGCATCATAAAACCGGATCTCGAAACCACTCTGGAGATTGCTGATGCAATTACTACTGGTATCGGAAATGCAAACGGCCATGGTTCCTGCCGTGCGTATGTCCTCCTCAATTATCATAAAGGTGAGATTATTATCTACCCATTTATCGCCAACCTTGATTTGGCCAAAGATGCTGCCTGAAGCAATAATCAGAACAACAAGTGAAATTGCCTTCAATACTTTCATTAGTTAGTAATGCGGTCGCCCAGCAAAGTTGCGGCTGTGCAATCCTTTATTTTTACGTTCACAAAATCACCGGGTTTTTCATCACCCTTGGGAAAAACGACTACGGTGTTATAAGTTGTGCGGCCGTACCATTCCTCCTGTGATTTTTTCGAAGTTCCCTCAATGAGCACTTCATAGCTGCTGCCAATGTGCTGGCGATTGCGGTAGAGCGAATGTTCCTGCTGCAGGTTAATGATCTCCGAAAGCCTGCGCTTCTTCACTTCCTCAGGAATATCATCCTCATATTTACGGGCAGCGTAGGTATTGGGCCTTTCGGAGTAGAAAAACATATACCCAAAATCATACTTTACATATTCCATAAGGCTTAGGGTTTCCTGGTGATCCTCTTCGGTTTCGGTTGGGAAACCGGTGATCATATCATGCGAAATGCCACAATCCGGAATAATGGTGCGGATACGCTCTATAAGATTGAAATATTCCTCGCGGTTATGCCCCCGGTTCATCAGCTTCAGTATACGGCTGCTGCCGGATTGTACCGGAAGGTGAATATAATTGCAGATGTTTTCATGCCTTGCAATCGCGTGTAGTACCTCATCGCTCATATCCTGCGGGTTGGAAGTGGAAAAGCGTATACGCATGCCCGGTACAGCCTCCGCCACCATTTCGAGAAGATCTGCAAAGTGTACTGCTGTGGCTTTGGCCACTTCACTGGCTTTGGCAAAATCTTTTTTAAGCCCCCCACCATACCATAAATAGGAGTCCACATTCTGACCTAACAGTGTTATTTCCTTATAGCCACCGTTCCAAAGGTCCACGGATTCCTCCACAATGGTTTGAGGGTTGCGGCTCCTTTCCCGACCGCGTGTAAAAGGCACAACGCAAAAGGTGCACATATTGTCGCAGCCACGGGTGATGGATACGAAAGCCGTTACGCCATTCTGCCCCAGCCTTACCGGACTCACATCGCCATAGGTTTCCTCTTTGGAAAGAAGCACGTTCACCGCCTTGCGTCCCGCATCCAGTTCTTTTACAAGATTGGGTAGATCGCGGTAGGCATCGGGGCCCACCACCATGTCCACCAGCTTTTCCTCGTCAAGCAGCTGGCTTTTGAGCCGCTCCGCCATACATCCAAGCACCCCGATCTTCATGTCGGGGCGATTGGTTTTCATTTTTTTGAAATTGGTCAACCTCTTCCGCACCGTTTGCTCCGCTTTATCGCGAATGGAGCAGGTATTCAAAAGTATCAGATCAGCCTCCTCGAGGTTACGGGTAGTATCGTATCCTTCTTTTTTAAGAATGGAAGCCACAATTTCGCTGTCTGAAAAATTCATCTGGCAGCCATAACTCTCGATGTAGAGCTTCTTCCCTGCACCTTCATCATCCAGCAGCAGCGCTTCACCCTGACGCGTTTCCTCCATCATATCCTTTGAATGGGTAGTGCTCATTTCCAGCTTTTAATTTAAGAGCGGCAAAATTACAAATAGTAATTGGCCTGTGCCAATGTGACAGACTTACCTAACGCTCTTAAAATCATAATCATACCCCCTTCCCAAACAAATGATTTATTTTGGCGGTTGAAAAAGTCCTTAATAACCACCTGCAGCATGCCGAAGAACTTAGTGATAGTGGAGTCGCCCGCCAAGGCGAAAACCATTGAAAAGTACCTGGGAAAAGAGTATCAGGTAGAGTCGAGCTACGGCCATATCCGTGACCTGGTAAAGAAAGATATGGGTATTGACGTAAATAATGGATACGAGCCTACCTATAGTATATCGAGTGATAAACGCGAGATTGTAAAAAAACTGAAGGCACTCACCAAAAAGGCCGAAACCGTATGGTTGGCATCGGATGAGGACCGCGAAGGAGAGGCTATTGCCTGGCATTTGGCCGAAGCCCTTGGGCTGGACCCCGCTACAACTAATCGCATTGTTTTTCATGAAATTACAAAGGGCGCCATTGAACGGGCGATCAAGAATCCGCGTAAAATTGATCAGAACCTTGTGGATGCCCAGCAGGCACGCAGGATACTCGACCGGCTGGTAGGTTATGAACTCTCACCTGTACTTTGGAAAAAGGTGCGGGCGGGACTTTCTGCCGGACGCGTGCAATCCGTGGCGGTGCGCCTTATTGTGGAGCGCGAGCGCGAGATTCAGAATTTTGAAGCGAAAGCCTACTTCCGCCTGGTGGCCGAATTTATCACCAATGAAGGAAAATCATTTAAAGCTGAACTCAGCAAGAGGTTTGATACCGAGAAGGAAGCCCGAAGTTTTTTAGAGAGCTGCAAAGCCCACAGCTTCAACATTGCCGACATTGAAACAAAGCCGGCCAAAAAATCACCGGCAGCACCCTTTACCACTTCCACCCTTCAGCAGGAAGCTGCGCGCAAACTGTATTTCAGTGTAGGCCAAACCATGAGTGTGGCTCAAAAACTATATGAGTCAGGACAAATAACCTATATGCGTACGGACTCGGTAAACCTTTCCAATGATGCAGTGAATGCAGCAGAAGCTGAGATAAACAAAAGCTACGGAAAGGAATATGCCCAGCGCAGAACCTATGCCACCAAAAGCAAAGGGGCACAGGAAGCCCACGAAGCCATAAGGCCTACGGATATGGGCAGGCAACGGATAAGTGGCGACAGCCAGCAACAAAAACTTTATGACCTTATCTGGAAGAGGACTCTCGCTTCACAAATGAGTGATGCCCGGCTTGAACGCACCGTATTGCGCATAAATACACCTCAGCAGCAGCTCGAGTTTGTAGCCCGTGGTGAAGTAATAAAATTTGAAGGTTTTCTCAAGGTATACCTCGAAGGGACCGATGAGGAAGACAGTGAAGAGCAGGAAGGAATGCTGCCTTCTATAAAAAAAGGGGAGCAATTGACCGCTTCGGCCATCACTGCCACACAACGATTCACACAGAGCCCCTCACGATATACCGAAGCCAGCCTGGTAAAAAAACTGGAAGAGCTCGGAATAGGAAGGCCCTCTACCTATGCCCCCACTATTAGTACTATTCAGAAAAGGGACTACATTCAGAAATCTGAACTGGAAGGCACCAAACGAAATTACCTGCAACTGCGCCTGAAGGAAAACGATATAAAGGAGCAAAAGCTCAGTGAAGTTACCGGTGCTGACAAGGGTAAACTTGTTCCTACAGACATCGGATCGGTGGTAAATGATTTTTTGGTGGAACACTTCAACAAGGTGCTCGACTATCACTTTACCGCAAAGGTGGAGGAGCAGTTTGATGAAATCGCGGCCGGAAATGAGCAGTGGTCAAAAATGATCGACCAGTTTTACTCCGACTTTCATCCTCACCTCAAAAAGGTAGAGGAAACTTCCGGTAGGGCTTCGGGCGAAAGACATTTGGGTGAGGACCCGGAGAGCGGGAAAAATGTGTACTCCCGTATTGGCCGCTACGGGCCTATGATACAGATAGGTGAAGCTGAGGATGAGGAAAAACCAAAATTTGCCAGTTTGCTCAAAGGACAGTCTATTGATACCATAACCCTTGAGGAAGCCTTAAAATTATTTGACCTCCCTAAAGAACTCGGTGAATACCAGGGTG
>CAZNMG010000286.1:0-2709 GCA_964574075.1 uncultured Owenweeksia sp. | reverse complement strand
TATCGATGACCGCCTAAAAACTCTATTTGAGTTATACGGATGTGGCTGTCACCGGATGCGTGAGAGCACTGGCCCAATTGGCGACCAATCTTCAACGCATAGTTCGATCATGGTCACGGAGCACTGATGCTGCGGTCTTGCATTGGAAGGCTGTTTGAATACTTCGCTGTAACCGTTATCTAAATGTAATTTTCAAAACCTATATGATTGATTAAGTTTGTTTTACTCACTTAAGGCCACGATGATGGATTTTTCATGAAAAGCATAGGAAAGGGCAGCCATAGTGCAAGTTGGCGGAATATAAGCTTCTGGCTTGTCGGGATTTCCCTTGTTTTATTTAACCTTACAAATCTGTCAGCACAACATCCTGGGAGTGGCCATTGCTTAGTCTTCCAAGGTAATTCTTACGTAAATTTAGGATCAAATTATTCAAGCCTTAGTTGGCCGCTTACGGTGGCGGTGTGGTTTAGGCCTGCCGGTGTGCCGGGTTCGGAAAAAATATTTTTTTCTCAGGATCAATCTTCGGATCATCAGGGTTTTTGGTTGGAAATAGATAGTGGTAATCTTGAAATTGGCTACGGTACTGTGGCAAACAATTCCTCTTTCCAAAGGATTGGATTCTCACCGGTAAGCCTGATTGCTAATCAATGGTATCATCTTTCCGGAGTAATTTATTCACCCACCAATATGGCGCTTTACTTAAATGGTATTCAGTTGTCTGTGGCCTATAATGGTTTTCCATATCCCACGATGTCTTCCGATGGATCAGATGCCAGACTAGGCCGTTCGGGTAGCGGCTCTTCCAGTTCTAACCTGGCTGGCCGGCTTGATGAACTCTCCATATGGAGCCGCGCCTTGTCGGCTACTGAAATCCATGATTTGATGTGTGAAAAGTTGAACGGCAATGAGTCCGGTCTTGAAGGGTACTATCGCTTTGATAATGCGAGCGGTTTCATGCTTAGCAATTTAGCTGATACTGTTCACGGCTTGCTTCAAAATTTTCCATTATGGACATACTCCGGTGCTCCGGTGGGCGATCGGGCAGTGCACAGCTACATTAATTCCCCTTTATCAATAAAATCTCTGAATGGGGACAGTATTGTTTCTAGAGCCGCAGGTTTCGGCCAGGGTGGTCATCATCTTTATATTATTGATCAAAATCCCTCACCAATCCATCGCCAAAACTTGAATCTGCTACCCGGCACTAACCATTACTTCGGTATTTTTACAGCTTATCCGGCAAAGCAAACTTCAATACAATATTTTCCACTGGGCCCTTCTGCAAGCGCTTATCCGGGAGATTTGCAATTGGGAAAAAGGTCAGATAATGCCTATCCGAACTGGGCCATTCTATCTGAAAGAAATACTCCGTCAATCGATGTTTCTAACCAGGCAGGATCCGCTCAATATTGCCTTCATTTGAATGCTTGCAGTGCTGCATCTTTTTCTCTGGGAGCGGATACCACCATCTGTGCGAGGTCATCTTATACTATTAACCCGGCCTTCCCGGCTAGCTATACTTACTATTGGAACACCGGTGACACCACTCCAACTCTCACCGTCAGTCAGGCCGGGACTTATTGGCTTGAGCTTTACGACTCGTTGGGTTGCTATGCAAGCGACACGGTTGTTATCAGCACCCTCACACCACCTACTGACTATCTTCCTGCTGATACTTCTGTATGCGATTCACTTTCCTTTTCGGTCTTTGGGCCTCTCACCACCTGGCAGTGGAGCAATGGAGCGATAGATGAGAAATTTTATACAGATACATCAGGCGTCTATTGGTTTCAGGCCTTGGATACGTTAACAGGCTGTTCCATTTCGGATTCAATAAATGTTACAATAGTGCAAGCATCTAATATTTCAGGCCTGTTGCCAAAGGACACCCTTATCTGCGGACTAAGTTCGGCAGTCCTTGATGCCAGCGTGGCGGGAGCTCTCGGCTATAAATGGAATACAGGTGATCTTTCACCAGTTTTGACAGTAACAAAAAGCGGGCTTTACACAGTGGATATTCAGCTTACTGGTTGTACCGTTAAGGACAGCGTGCAGGTTTTATTCTCTGAATTAAAGGAACCGTTATTGAAGGCCACTTTTTACCTCTGCCCGGGTGAGAGTGTGGAGATAAGTCTCAGCAGCAACCACTTTCAATCCGCACAATGGAGCAATGGCGGAATTAACCTCACAAGCTCTTTTTCTACCCCAGGCTTTTATTGGGTCTCCGCCTTGAACCATGATGGCTGTATTATCAATGACACTTTTGAAATTGCCGAAGCCACGCCTCTTCCCGATGTCCGTATTTTTGAAGATGTGAGCTTTTGCTTCAACAGCAGCCTCAAGCTTTCGGCACCTGATAGTCTGAACATCACCTGGCCCGATGGCTCTGATAGCGTCTATACCATTTATAAAACTGAGATGATAAAAGTGCTCATCAGCGATGGCTGCACGGAGAATGAAGAGTTCTTTGAAGCCAGGCAATACCAGTGTGAATGCGAGGTAAAATTTGCAAATGCCTTTACACCGAATGGTGATGGTTTGAATGAAGTTTTCCGGGCTGAAACCAACTGTGAGTTTATCCAGTATCACCTGGAAATTTTTGACCGGTATGGGCAAAGAGTTTTTAGTTCAAACAGCCGGGAAAGGGGTTTTACCGGAAATATGGGTCAGCAACAGCTTTCACCGGGGGTTTACGTCTACAAGTTTACC
>CAZNMG010000285.1:0-4952 GCA_964574075.1 uncultured Owenweeksia sp. | reverse complement strand
CAGCGCCCTCGGTATCTGATCTTTCACAACCGGTTCAGTCTCCTGCTCACACTGGCCCAACTCCGGCTGAGCTGACATTGCCATGGCGCTACACGTCAGTATGGCCCACAAAAGGTACTTCATTCTTAATTCGTGATTTTGTAAATAAGGCTAATTGGATTCCAGCTCCCCTCTTTCCCGGGCCTCTTCAATAAGCTTTTCTTTTTGTTCCCGTGCCTTATTAACTAAGTCCTGTGCCTTTTTATTGGCTTCATTGATGACGAGATTCGCTTTTTGGTCAGACTCTTGCTTTAGCTTATCAGCCGCAATCTTTGCGCCCTGCTCCTTGAGAAAGTTACCCTTGGCTTCCGCCATCAACTTATCGGCCTGGGCATAGCCTTCCGAGCGCAGTTGTTCGGCTCTTTTCTGAGCTTCTGACCGCAGAGTTGCCGCTTGCTTTTCGGCTTCGGCAATTAAGGCATCTCCTCTTTTTTCGGCTTCATCAATGTATTGCTTAACCTTTTCATTGGCTTTTGAAATAGCCTCGTCCTTGGCTTCGGTAATTTTTTCCCTTGCCTTATCCTTGATATTATCTACCACATTACCGGCAAGGTCGCTTAATGAGGTCGTCACTTTAGGATCTGAAAAAGTGCCGCCAATTTTCACCGCAAGATCCATTTTGCCTCCCTGGGTTACACCAACTTTATTGAGCAGGTCGGTAGCCCCAATACCACTTACCGGTACTTTAAGATCCATTGTATAATCAAGTGTCTGATCCAAACCGCTGGTACCCGATACAGTGGCAGCAACATTTCCCGCAGTAAAGTCAAATGGCTTCACTTCCACCCTTCCGTTTTCAATTTCAAAATCAAGGTTCACATTACCGATATCAAGTGTGGCCAAATCGGGATTCTTTAGAATGCCTGCCAGTCTTTCAAGCGACTTTGGCGAAGTTTCAAGATTACTGGTGTTCAGGCTACCTGCGGCCTGTACTGTGGTAAAGTCGGGGGTCATATCGGCATTTAGCCTGGAGCTAAAATTAAAGCCCGTGCTATACGTACCGGTAGTATTTTGCATAATAGGTGCCAGCTTCTGGATGGTTACCAGATTTTCGAAGCTCTCCCTGAAACCAAAATTGTTGATCTTGAATTCCATATCTACTACCGGAAGGGCCGGTTTGCTGTCATACGCCCCACTGAGGACAAGATTACCCCCCAATAGTTGCATTACAAGGTTGTTCAGATTGGCTTTACCTTCATCAATAACAACAGCCCCTTGAACTCCTGTGATCTCCAGGTTATCGTACAGCAGACGCTCCACCCTGGTATTAAGTGTAATATCGAGGTTTTCAGGGATCCGAATTGCCTCCATGGCACTGGTTTCTTCAGCAGGTGCATTCTCTTCCTGCGCCTCGGGAGTATCCATTCCTGATGAAAGCTGGTTAAGATCCAACAGATTGGAATTCAATGAAAACTCCGCAATAAGATCCTTATCCTGGAGCGCATAGCCCATAATATTCTTTACAGAACCGTTAGCTGACAAATCCGATTTGCCAATTTGAGAGCTGAAGGAATTTAAGACCACCTCGCTCGGAGTGAAATTCACATCCATCTCCGAAACCCCGATGTCATAGGGAAGGCTGTCATTTTTCAACAACACATTACTGGCGGTTATCTTGCCATCGGCTTTAATATTCTCATACCTCTCATTGTCGATATCAGCCATATTTCCTGCCAGTTCCACATTGGCCATTACATGGCCGCTATAATCAAAGTCGCTGGCCGGTACCACCGTTCCGAGCTTCGACAATTCCATATCCGTTTTCAGGTACACATCAAAAGTGGGATTGGAGATGGGTTTTGAAAGGTAAAGGCGAGCGGTAACCGGACTACCAGCCACAGTTGCGCTGGCTGTAGGGATATTGATAATCGTACCATCAAGATCGGAGCTTGTGTTGTAGACGCGGGCATCCACAGCAATGTTCTCAACACCTGCCGGCAAATCGGGGTAGCGGAAGGAGGCATTGTTGATATTGAACTTCACATCGTACTGCGGGTAAACATCTTCATAATCATAAGTGCCGTTTACCGTTCCGGCAAAGGAAAAGTCACCGGTGGTTTTCACGTCTTCAAACCCTTCAAGATATACAGCCGGAATAAGCGAAAGCAGACTTTTAAAATTATTGTCAGGGGAGTTAAAGGCCAGATCCATCTCCACACTTTCGTCAGGCAAGGCTACAGAACCAGTGAATTTGAGTAGTAGATCATTAAGCGTAAGCTGATTTTCGCCAAAGGTGAGTTTATAAGCTTCCTGATCATATTGAAAATCCGCATCAGCAGTAGCTTTCACGCGGTTCAGGTAAGCGATGCCCCCGTACTTTACGGTAAGCGCCTCTATGGCGGTTTTAGTTTTAAGATCCACAATGCGCTCGGTAAAATCTCCGCTACCCTCGTGGTTTAAGCCTGTAAGAAGAGCAAATATGTCGCCTTCTTTATCGTCATAAATAAGGTTCAGGTTCTCGGCCTGGTATGACTTCAATGTAAATTTAAACTCGGCCGGTGCTGCCGTATCAGCCGTAGTGCTATCATCAGCGGGTTTTACAATATCATAATTGGCATTGCCGCTGGTATCAATCACTACATGAATATTGGCATCCTTCAGGGCAATACGCTCTATTTCAAACTGATTACCTGATATCACACTAAAGAGGTCGAGGTCTACGGTAAAGTCCTTTATCTCGGCCAGGCGCGTTCCTTCAAAATTGCCCGTACCATCTACGGTAGTGTTTTCAATATTCAATGAAAAATCAGGAAAGCTGCGGAAGAGGCTGATGTCAATATCCTCAAAATCAACCGTGGCATTAAGATTTTTATTGATCTCGGTTTTAGCCCGGGCCACTATCTCATCCTTAAAAACAATAGGTAAAATAATGGCTGCTGCCACTATCAGGAGGATCAGTATTCCAAGGACCTTTAAAAAGCGTTTCATGCTGTAAATTTTTTAATTAATCAGGGTTCAAATGTCTCGTCAGGAGTATGCCGTGGGTTATAATTCAGCAGTCCTTCGCCTTTGGCAATAACAGTAGAAACAGTAGCATCTCCGGTAACGTTCACTACCGTGCGGCACATATCGAGAATACGATCAACTGGCAGGATGATACCGATCCATGCAGGGTTAAGACCCACCGACTGCAGAACAATGATCAGCATTACCAAACCCGCACTTGGAACCGCGGCAGAACCAATAGAGGCAAGTGTTGCCGTGAGTACAATGGTAAGTTGCTGCGCCAGAGTAAGATCGATCATGTGCAACTGGGCCAGAAAAACCACCGCCACCGCCTGGTAAAGGCTGGTGCCATCCATGTTTACCGTGGCCCCGATGGGCAATACAAAGCTGGTGATCTTCTTATCAACGCCCAGGTTATCCTCCACGCATTCCATGGTAACCGGAAGAGTGGCCGCACTGCTGCTGGTGGAAAAAGCCAGGGTTTGAGCGGGGCTCATTCCTTTAAAAAAGCCGGTGTAGGATATCACCCTCACGAATAGTTTCAGGATCAGTGGGTACACCAAAAAGATCATTAACACCAGGCCCAGGAACACGGTTAGGGAATACCAGCTCAGGCCCCGGAATATCTCCATCACCTTACCCACATCATCACCTGCCATTTTGCTTACAACCCCTGCCAATAGTGCAAACACGAAAAATGGGGCTGCCTGCATCACGAGATCCACCATTTTAAGGAATACCTCCATCGCTCCGTCAACAAAACGCGTTACGGGCTCCGACTTTGAGTTGGGGATTAGCAACAGGCTTATTCCAAAAAAGATAGCAAAGAAAATTACCTGAAGCATTAATCCGTTATCGCCAAGTGAGAGGAAAATATTTTCGGGTACTAGATCTACCAGTGGTTGCAGGGGTCCCGCTTCCTTTTGCTGATCAGCCGTCTGTAGCCGTTCGGCCACAGCGGCATCCTTTAATTCCGCCCGGCTAAGATCGCTTATGCGCTGCGCGCGCTCCATAAACTCAGGATCCTGCAGGTAATTGATCCCGTCTTTTAATTCCAGGTTCTGCGAAGCAGCCCATACCTCATAGCTTATCCTGTTGTCAATGCGGCTTTCCTCATCAACCAGCTTACCGGGCTTAATAAGATTAACGAGGGCTAAGCCCAGCGAAACAGCAAGAATGGTGGTAACAAAGTAAAAGGCCAACGTTTTAAAACCCATGCGGCCCAGGCTTGCAGGGTCACCCAACCCCGCCACACCGCTGATAATGGAAAACAACACCAACGGAACAGCTATAAGCTTCAGCAAGTTGATAAATATGGTTCCGAAGGGAGCGATCCACTCAATGGTAAATTCGCTCCATCCGAGCTGGCTTGAGACTAAGGCCCAGATAACTCCTAATACAAGGCCGATAATTATTTTCCAGTGAAGTGCTAGTTTCATAGATGTCTTTTAAGACTATTTTCGGACGCAAGATTAATATTATTGAACAGAAACGGGAAATAAGCGGTACTTGACTCTATGGTAATCCACGTTTCAAAATCCTTCCAGTCGGGAAGCTCAAAAGATTCTGTTGGTGCCCGAAAGTAGGTAATTATCAGCCAGCACCAGTGCCGCCATGGCTTCAACTATAGGCACTGCCCGTGGCACCACACAAGGATCATGGCGCCCTTTACCTTTTACCGTCACCTCCTTACCCTCTTCATTTATCGTCTGCTGATCACGCATTATGGTGGCCACAGGTTTAAAGGCTACACGAAAATAAATGTCCTCTCCGTTGCTGATCCCACCCTGTATACCTCCTGAAAAATTCGTCATTGTGCCTCCCTTTTTTAGAAAGCTGTCGTTGTGCTCGCTGCCTCTCATACGGGTTCCCGCAAATCCACTTCCCAACTCAAAACCTTTTACGGCATTAATGCTGAGCATGGCTTTGCCCAGGTCGGCATGAAGTTTATCAAACACCGGCTCACC
>CAZNMG010000284.1:0-7327 GCA_964574075.1 uncultured Owenweeksia sp. | reverse complement strand
GGCATTGTGCATGCCAGTGTGGGTAAAGTTTCATTTGAACCTGCAAAAATCAGGGACAATGCATCGGAGTTGTTAAAGACTTTGGTGCGCATGAAGCCTTCAGCCGCAAAGGGCACCTACATGAAGAGCATTAGCATGAGTAGCACAATGGGCCCGGGTATCGGTATCGATCCCAAGTCAATTTAATCCATCAGAAAAAGATTTTGGAAAATGACCAGAGAAGAAAAAAATCAGGAAATAGAAAACCTAACGGAGGTACTGAAAGGAACTGATATCCTTTACGTAGCTGATATTGAAGGGCTCAATGCCGAGCAATCATCAAACCTTCGCAGGCTTTGCTATAAAAATGGAGTAAAGATCAATGTGGTGAAAAACACCCTTCTGAAGAAGGCAATGGAGCGTTCGGAGAAAAATTTCGAAGAACTCTTTTCCACATTAACAGGCAACACCAGTATAATGGTTTCTGAAACAGGGAATGGACCTGCCAGGCTCATACAGGAGTTTAGGAAGAAGGGTGCTAAAAAGCCCTTGTTGAAGGGAGCCTACGTTCAGGAGGCTATTTATATTGGTGATGAACAGCTCGAGGCTTTGGTTTCTTTGAAATCCAAGGACGAGCTTATTGGCGATATTATCGCCCTGCTGCAATCTCCTGCCAAAAATGTTGTTTCTGCTCTTCAGAGCGGCAGCAATACCTTGGGAGGTTTGCTAAAAACCCTCGAAGAAAGGGGAGAGGCAGCTTAATTAACCGTGTACGCACTCATGCTTCCACATAAAAGCGTAATTATTAATTTTTATTAAAGAATAACCCAAATGGCGGATATTAAAGAACTAGGCGATAAGCTTGTAAACCTTACCGTAAAAGAAGTTAAGGAACTTGCTGATTACCTTAAAGAAGAACATGGCATTGAACCAGCGGCTGCAGCAGTAGCCGTAGCCGGTCCTGCCGCAGGTGGTGGCGAAGGAGCTGCTGCCGAAGAGCAAACAGAATTCGATGTAATCCTTAAAGCTGCTGGCGGTTCTAAACTTGCTGTAGTAAAATTAGTTAAGGAACTTACCGGATTAGGCCTTAAAGAAGCTAAGGAACTTGTAGATGGAGCTCCCAAGCCTCTTAAAGAAGGTATTGCAAAAGACGAAGCAGAAGCACTTAAAGCTCAACTAGAAGAAGCAGGTGCTGAAGTTGAAGTTAAGTAATTTAACTTACTGCTTCTCAATACTGGTTTAGGTCTTCATCCCGAATTTTCGGGATGATAGGCCTAAACCCTTTTGTGTTTATTTTAATTTTTATTTTTTCTCCATGTCCAAAAACCCAGTTACAAAAAATTTCGAGGAAAGAATCAAGTTCGCTTCCATTAAGAATGCATTCGATTATCCTGACTTTTTGGATATCCAATTGCAGTCTTTCCACGATTTTTTCCAGTTAGACACTAAACCAGCAGATAGAGAGAATGAGGGTTTGTATAAGACGTTTAGTGAAAATTTCCCTATCACGGATGCCAGAAACCAGTTTGTACTGGAGTTCCTGGACTACTTTATTGACCCGCCACGCTACAGTGAGGAAGAATGTATAGCGCGCGGATTAACCTTTAGCGTGCCCCTGAAAGCACGCCTTAAATTGTATTGTACCGATCCCGAACACGAAGATTTTGAAACCATCGTGCAGGATGTGTATCTGGGTACAATTCCCTATATGACGCCCCGCGGAACCTTTATTGTAAATGGTGCCGAGCGCGTTATTGTTTCCCAGTTGCACCGCTCGCCCGGTGTATTCTTCGGTCAGAGTTATCATGCCAATGGCACCAAGCTATACTCCGCCCGTATTATTCCTTTTAAAGGAAGCTGGATTGAATTTGCTACTGACATCAACAGCGTAATGTACGCCTACATTGACCGTAAGAAGAAGTTACCTTTAACTACACTTCTGCGCGCCATTGGCTACGAACGCGATAAGGATATACTGGAGATCTTTGACCTTGCCGAAGAGGTGAAGGTTTCCAAATCAGGATTGAAAAAGGTATTGGGTAGAAAATTGGCTGCCCGCGTTCTGAAAACCTGGATCGAGGATTTCGTGGACGAGGATACCGGTGAAGTGGTTTCCATTGAACGTAATGAAGTGGTTCTCGATCGTGATACTGTACTGGAAAAAGATCACATCGATGAGATCACCGATGCAGATGTACAGACTATTCTTCTTCACAAGGAGGATATTGAGGCCTCTGAGTTTTCCATTATTCACAATACCCTGCAAAAAGACCCCACCAACTCCGAAAAGGAAGCGGTGGAACATATTTACCGTCAACTGCGGAATGCTGAGCCGCCAGATGAGGAAACTGCTCGTGGCATCATCGATAAGTTGTTCTTTTCGGAGCAACGCTACAACCTGGGCGAAGTAGGTCGTTACCGACTGAACAAGAAGCTTGGATTGGATGTGGCACGTGATACTCAGGTTCTTACCAAGGATGATATCCTCAACATTGTAAAATACCTGATTGAGCTTATTAACTCCAAAGCCGAAGTGGATGATATCGACCACCTTAGCAACCGGAGGGTACGTACCGTAGGTGAGCAAATGGCCAACCAGTTTGGTGTAGGCCTTGCCCGTATGGCCCGTACTATTCGTGAGCGTATGAACGTGCGCGATAATGAGGTGTTTACCCCGATTGACCTGATCAACGCCAAGACCTTGTCTTCCGTGATCAATTCATTCTTTGGAACCAATCAGCTTTCTCAGTTTATGGATCAAACCAATCCATTGGCTGAGGTTACGCATAAGAGAAGATTGTCCGCACTCGGACCTGGTGGTCTTTCGCGTGAAAGAGCCGGTTTTGAGGTGCGTGACGTACACTATACCCACTATGGGCGCCTTTGCCCCATTGAAACACCTGAAGGACCAAACATTGGTTTGATCTCCTCCATGTGTGTTTATTCAAAGGTTAACAAGATGGGATTCCTTGAAACCCCCTACCGCAAGGTTACTGAAGGTAAGGTTGACTTTACCCAGGACCCCGTGTACCTGAGTGCTGAGGAAGAAGAGGAAAAAGTAATTGCCCAGGCGAATGCCCCGGTAATGGATGATGGCAATTTTGAGAATGACCGTGTAAAGGTTCGTGAAGAGGCTGACTACCCGTTGGTGGAGCCCGATAAGATCGACTACATGGACGTATCTCCAAACCAGATTGCCTCTATCTCTGCTTCCCTGATCCCCTTCCTGGAGCATGACGATGCCAACCGCGCACTGATGGGATCAAACATGATGCGGCAGGCAGTACCATTGTTGCGCCCGCAGTCTCCTATTGTTGGTACCGGACTTGAAGGCCGTGTGGCCTCAGATTCACGGGTATTGATAAATGCAGAAGGCGAAGGTGTGGTGGAATATGTGGATGCCGATACCATTACCATTAAGTATGATCGCAATGAGGATGAGCGCCTGGTAAGCTTTGAAGATGACTTTAAAACTTACAGCCTTGTAAAATTCCGTAAGACAAACCAGGGTACCTGTATCAACATCCAACCGATTGTAGAGAAAGGGCAACGTGTAACCAGAGGCCAGGTACTGTGCGAAGGTTATGCTACCGAAGGTGGTGAACTTGCCCTTGGAAGAAACCTCATGGTGGCATTTATGCCCTGGAAAGGTTACAACTTTGAGGATGCCATTGTGATCTCTGAAGAAGTGGTGCGTGATGATGTTTTCACATCTATCCACATTGATGAATATTCACTGGATGTAAGAGATACCAAACTTGGAGCTGAAGAACTTACCGCAGATATTCCTAACGTAAGCGAAGAGGCAACCCGCGAACTTGATGAAAACGGTATTATCCGCATCGGTGCGGAAGTGAAAGCCGGAGATATCCTCATCGGAAAGATCACTCCCAAGGGAGAATCGGATCCTACCCCTGAGGAGAAACTGCTTCGCGCCATCTTTGGTGATAAAGCCGGAGATGTGAAGGATGCTTCACTAAAAGCCTCGCCTTCACTAAGCGGTATTGTTATCGATAAGAAGCTGTTTTCACGGTCAGTAAAAGACAAGAAAACCCGCCAGACCGATAAGGATAAGCTGGAGAAACTTGAAGAGGAATACAATATGCAGGTGGAGGTAGTCCGCCAGAAGTTCCTTGAAAAGCTGAACATACTGGTAGCGGGTAAAACCAGCCAGGGTGTGAAGAATGATCTGAATGAGGAAGTAATTCCGAAGGGAACCAAATTCACACAGAAGATCCTTAACAGTATTGACGACTATACCCGCATTACCGGAGGTGTATGGACCACTGATAACGAGAAGAACGAGCTTATCGCCACCCTGATCCACAATTACAAGATCAAGGTGAATGATATCCTCGGTGTGTACAAGCGCGAGCGCTTTACCATAAGCATCGGTGATGAACTACCTTCAGGTATTGTGAAAATGGCCAAGGTGTATATTGCCAAAAAGCGGAAGCTTAAGGTTGGTGATAAAATGGCCGGCCGCCATGGCAACAAGGGTATTGTAGCTAAGATCGTCCGTAAGGAGGATATGCCATTCCTTGAGGATGGAACTCCCGTGGACATCGTGCTGAACCCGCTGGGTGTGCCTTCGCGTATGAATATTGGTCAGATATATGAAACCGTATTGGGATGGGCCGGTCTTAAACTTAACCGAAAGTTTGCCACCCCCATTTTTGACGGTGCTTCAATTGATGACATTAATAAATATACCGAAGAGGCTGGTATACCCCAATTCGGACATACCCACCTATATGACGGGGGCACAGGTGAACGTTTCCACCAGGCTGCAACCGTGGGTATTATTTATATGCTGAAACTCGGCCACATGGTGGACGATAAGATGCATGCCCGTTCTATCGGACCTTACTCATTGATTACGCAACAGCCTTTGGGTGGTAAAGCCCAGTTTGGTGGTCAGCGTTTTGGTGAGATGGAGGTTTGGGCTCTTGAAGCATTTGGTGCTTCAAACATTCTTCGCGAAATCCTTACTGTGAAGTCGGATGACGTGTTGGGTAGGGCTAAAACCTATGAAACCATTGTGAAAGGCGATCCAATGCCTGAACCGGGAATTCCCGAATCGTTCAACGTACTGTTGCACGAGTTAAACGGTCTTGGTTTGAAGATCACTTTGGAGTAATCACTTTTTTAAGAATTTAAGTTCCGACAACATGGCTTTAAGGAAAAACGATAAAAACAGTTATAACAGCAACTTTCAGAGCATCACCATCAGCCTGGCTTCGCCAGAGTTTCTTTTGGAAAGATCCTATGGAGAGGTGCTGAAACCTGAAACTATAAATTACCGTACCCATAAGCCCGAGCGCGATGGCTTGTTTTGCGAGCGCATCTTTGGGCCGGTAAAGGATTATGAATGTGCCTGCGGTAAGTACAAGCGTATCCGCTATAAGGGTATTGTTTGTGACCGCTGTGGGGTAGAGGTTACTGAGAAGAAAGTGCGCAGGGAGCGTGTGGGCCACATCAACCTGGTGGTGCCTGTAGCTCATATCTGGTACTTCAAATCATTGCCTAATAAGATCGGCTATTTGCTGGGACTTCCCACCAAAAAGCTCGATATGATCATTTACTACGAGAGGTATGTGGTGATCCAGGCAGGAAATGGTACCCAGCCTGATGGTACTCCGCTCAATTATATGGAGTACCTCACGGAGGAAGAGTACCTCGAGATACTGGATCGTCTTCCCAATGACAACAATTATTTGGATGACAACGATCCCAACAAGTTCATCGCTAAGATGGGTGCGGAAGCCCTCATCGAGCTGCTGAGCCGTTTGGATCTCGATCAGCTTTCATACGATCTGCGTCATAAGGCCAACACTGAAACTTCGCAACAGCGTAAACAGGAGGCACTTAAGCGTCTTCAGGTGGTGGAGGCTTTCCGTGAGGCTAATACCCGCATTGAAAACCGTCCGGAATGGATGATCGTAAAAGTGGTACCTGTGATTCCACCGGAATTGCGCCCGTTGGTGCCTTTGGATGGTGGCCGTTTTGCCACCTCCGATCTTAATGACCTTTACCGCAGGGTGATCATTCGAAACAATCGTTTGAAGAGATTGGTGGAGATCAAGGCTCCTGAAGTGATCCTTCGTAATGAGAAGCGGATGCTCCAGGAAGCTGTGGATTCACTTTTCGACAACACAAGGAAATCCAGCGCAGTAAAAACTGACAGCAACCGTGCCCTTAAATCCCTTTCGGATTCTTTGAAAGGTAAGCAAGGTCGCTTCCGTCAGAACCTGTTGGGTAAAAGGGTTGACTATTCAGCTCGTTCAGTGATCGTTGTTGGTCCTGAAATGAAGCTTCACGAATGTGGTCTTCCCAAGGATATGGCGGCTGAGCTTTACAAACCTTTCATCGTGCGCAAGCTGATCGAGAGAGGGATTGTAAAAACAGTAAAATCAGCCAAGAAGATTATAGATAAACGCGAGCCGGTAGTTTGGGATATCCTGGAGAATGTTATGAAAGGACACCCGGTACTGCTAAACCGTGCACCAACACTTCACCGCTTAGGTATTCAGGCGTTTCAGCCCAAAATGATCGAGGGTAAGGCTATTCAGCTTCACCCATTGGCATGTACGGCTTTCAACGCTGACTTTGACGGTGACCAGATGGCAGTACACTTGCCATTGGGTTCGGCTGCTATTCTCGAGGCTCAGCTTTTAATGCTGGCTTCACATAATATACTTAACCCGGCTAACGGATCTCCGATCACGGTACCTTCCCAGGACATGGTTCTCGGGTTGTACTATATGACGAAGAGCCGCAAGAGCACCGAAGATCATCCCATCAAAGGAGAAGGACTTACCTTCTATTCCGATGAGGAAGTACAGATTGCCTATAACGAAGGCCGTTTGGACCTGAATGCCCCCATAAAAGTGAGGGCCAGGGTAGAGGATGAAGAAGGAAAGCTCGTAATGAAACTCATTGAAACTTCAGTGGGCAGAGTACTCTTTAACCAGGCGGTGCCTGATAATGTACCTTTTATCAATGAGGTACTTACTAAAAAGGCCCTCCGCGAGATTATCTCCGACATTCTGAAGAAGACTGATATCCCTACCACTTCCGATTTTCTTGATGATATCAAGCAACTTGGTTACGGGAATGCCTTCCGTGGTGGATTGTCGTTTTCCTTGGGTGATATCATCATCCCACAGGAAAAAGATGCTTTGGTAAAAGATGCCGAGGACCAGATCGAACAGATTCTGGCAAGCTACAACATGGGTCTTATTACCAATAACGAGCGTTATAATCAGGTTATTGACGTGTGGACGAATACGAACGCGCGTCTTACCGAGCGTGCTATGCACCACCTGAGCAGCGATCGTCAGGGTTT
>CAZNMG010000283.1:0-3422 GCA_964574075.1 uncultured Owenweeksia sp. | reverse complement strand
TTTATCTCCCTCTGTTGAATGGAAGTAACACCCTGGTTTCAGGAAATCCGCCTCAAACCATCGTTTACTTTATTACAGGGATCTCTATTGCTGCCAATGGAGGTACTACCACAGAAACCCACAGTTTTACGGGATTAAATATTTCAGGTGCCTCTGCCATGCAGATTGATTTTTGCGCCTACCTGGGAGCGGTTTTTGGTCCCAACTGGACAGGGGTTAACGAAACGGATACAATGAACAACCTTTCCTGCAACACCGTAAACTACAACCCCGGCACAGTGGGCATTGATGAGAATGCCATCTCAGGAAAGATAAAACTAAATGTTTCTGACAAATCCTACTTTGCTAATGGTTTCTACAATCTTGATGTAGCTAACCTTGGAAATGGCACTGCACAAGTAAGTGTTTTAAACATCACCGGACAGAAGGTTTACAGCATCGCAAAGGATGTGAGCAATCACAAACTTAAGGGTGAAATGGATCTTCGCTCTTTGGGCAACGGTATTTACATCGTTTCCATTGCAGTGGATGGAAAAGCAGTAAGTGCCCGAAAAATAATGGTGCAGTAACATCGCCACCTCATATAAAGAAAAAGCCCCCGCAAACTGGTTTTGCGGGGGCTTTTCTATTTCAGGTCAACCCTGATATCCTATTCTGTAAGAGTGAACTTTCGGGTTACGGAATTTACAGGGCTATCTACAAGTGCTCCCTGGGCATTTACCAGTTCAATTTTGATGGTATTCTCACCCATTGGCAGACCTTCAATAAGGTAAGGCTGCCATGTGTCAAATTCAAATTTGAGACTGTCATTTATAGTGGTCATTACTGAATAGCCATCAGAAGAAAGATCTGCATTGTGAAGGTAAAAATCGAAAAGCACCTTTTTGGCGTCCTCACCTTTATACTCTCCCTTGGGGCGGCTGTAAAACAGCATGGGCTTATTCATATCCAGTTTCTGAGTGGTAGCCTCATCTTCGGAACCCACCGTAAACTGCCATACTTCATAGGCATTGTCATTCTTTACACTTTCGTGGTAGCTGCGCGATAAAAAGGCAATAGCATAATGGTGACCCGGCTCCAGATCGTTTTTGGTAAAGCTTGGAGTGTAGTGGGCACTGTAGGGATTATTGTCAATAATCAGGTGAATGTGCTGCCCCTTATCAGAATTGGCCAGTCCCAGCCGTGCCTGCTCCGTTTGCTTGCCCAGTTCATAATCGTTTACGGTAAAATCAAATTTTGCCTGAGTGCCCGAAATTGTTGCCCCGTCTTCAGGCGCATTGAGTTCGAGGGCAGCTGATTCAAATTCTACAATTTCCCCTTTTGGATAAATTTTCAGCCCGCCTTTTTCATAGCTTTCAGGGGCATCATTTTCAGGTTCGGCTGTAATACCTTCTTCCTGTATCGAATCATTGAGCTCTTCATCAGAAGCTGTTTCGGCATTTTGACAGGAATACACCATTCCAAGGGTAAGGGTGGTTACAAATAGTTTCTTTAACATCATTGTTGATTTTTATTTTAAAAAGAAAGTTGGATTGATTTTGTTCAGGCATCAAAATAACAAAAAAGCCTGCCGAAAATAGTCTCAGCAGGCTTTTGATTTGAGGAAACCATTTTGGTTTCACTCCTTGGGACCAATAAGGAGAAGGTCATTTACCACTACTTCGGTAACATAGCGCTTTTCACCTTCCTTGGTTTCAAAGTTGCGGCTAACCAGTTTTCCTTCTATGCCACACTCTTTTCCTTTCCGCACAAATCTTTCGATTAGCTCGGCCGTTTTGCCCCAGGCCACCACATTGTGCCATTGGGTATCCGTTACCTTTTCGCCTTTGGCATTTTTGTAATGCTCGTTGGTAGCCATGCTGAACTTGGCGAGTTTGTTGCCATTTTCAAGGCTTTTTACTTCTGGGTCCATTCCCGGGTGTCCGATGAGTTGTACTCGATTTCTTAGTGAATTCATGGTGATAAAATTTAAAGATTAATATTTAGTATGCCTTTCACTAAAGCACCGGACAAAGGTGAGGTGGCCTGATCAGCATAGTCGTAAAACATCCGCTTACAACCCGTTTACTACCCGTTTGTAACCGTTTACAAACGTTTATTATCTTTGAGTAAAACCAAACCTTATGCAAAAGAACTGTCTTGAATGTGGCGAGCCCGTAAAGGGCCGGGCCGACAAAAAATTCTGTGACGACACCTGTCGAAGCAGCTACAACAACCGCCAGAGCCGTAGTGCCAGTAACCTCATAAGAAAGGTAAACCGACTGCTGGCAAAAAACCGCACCATACTGGCTTCACTAAATCCCAATGGCAAATCAAAAACCACCCGGGAGGAACTTCTTGCGCTTGGTTTCGATTTCAATCACTTCACCGGCATCTACCAAACCAAAAAGGGAGGGTGCTACTACTTTTGCTACGAGCAGGGTTACATTTTTTTAAATGAGCATGAAGTAGCGCTGGTGGTAAAGCAGGATTATGTGGACCAGCGGATAAGAAGGACGGTGTAGCATAATCATATAGGTGCGTTGGAATAGCTGCTGAACTCCTTTACAGAACATTCCCATCACCCCGCGGTAGTACATGGCGGTATTTAAAAATCAAAAACCTATTCATCTTTTATGAAAGACTACTTCAACCCCTGGCACCACACGCCCATCGGTGAGGATATACCTGATTTTGTAAACGGCATCGTGGAGATACCAAAAGGAAGCCGCGCGAAATATGAACTCGATAAAGACAGCGGCCTGTTAAAACTCGACCGGGTGCTTTATTCCTCGGTTTACTACCCGGCCAATTATGGCTTTATCCCTCAAACCTATGGTGAAGATCATGATCCGCTGGATATTCTTATCCTTTCACAGGTGGATGTGGTACCCCTGTGCATTGTGCGGGCCAAGGTGATTGGTGTAATGCGCATGATCGACAATGGGGAAGGTGACGATAAGATAATTGCCGTGGCAGCCGGTGACCCCAGCGTGAATCACTATAACGATATTTCTGAATTGCCACAGTACCTCATGTCGGAAATGAAGAGCTTTTTTGAAGATTATAAAAAACTGGAGAAGAAGGAGGTGCAGGTGGAGGATTTTCAAAACCGGGCCACAGCTACTGAAATCCTTTACGAGAGCATTGAATTTTACAAACGCAAGTTTGGAAATGCGTTGGGGGTGTAAGGTTTTGAATAAATCCAGATTCTTCTCTGTCCACCGATAGCCCCACCAGGGCCTGGTTACTTTCGTTTATTTTTTGGCCACAGTATTTTTTATTTCAGATCCTTAATACATTGTGAGCACTCCTTATGAAAATAATTAAGGTTTCTGGTTAGCAAACTTTTATCTGAGAAAATTTCATGAGGGTTCTCGAAGCTTTTTAGCATAGGATACCTCACTTTTGTAACTAGTTTTTCAAAGTAGGCTGAAAGAACA
>CAZNMG010000282.1:0-4666 GCA_964574075.1 uncultured Owenweeksia sp. | reverse complement strand
GACTATGGGCGTGAAAGAGGGGTTAGGTTTATTGGAGACCTGCCTTTTTATGTCAGCCACCACAGCGCGGATTGCTGGGCGCATCCTGAATATTTTAAACTAAACGATGAAAGACAGCCGCTGAGGTTATCAGGTGTGCCCCCGGATATTTTCAGCAAAACCGGCCAGTTGTGGGGTTCTCCTGTGTATGATTGGCAAAGGTTGAAGGATAACAATTTTGACTGGTGGCTGGAAAGGCTGAAGCAAAACCTGCAGTTGTTTGATGTAGTGCGTATAGATCATTTCCGTGCCTTTTCGGCTTTTTGGGAAGTGCCGGCTAGCGAGCAGACTGCTGTAAATGGCCGATGGACCAAAACTCCGGGGGATGAATTTTTCAGAAATCTTAAAAGGGAATTTCCGGAGATGCCTTTTATTGCCGAAGACCTGGGGGAAATTGACCAGCCGGTGTACGACCTCCGGGATAAATTTAAGTTGCCGGGTATGAACCTGCTACAATATGCCTTTGATGAAGATATGGGTGAAAACCAGTTTCTTCCCCACAATCACCATAAGAATAGCGTGGTATACACAGGCACTCATGATAACAGTACCACAAAAGGCTGGTACAAGAACTCTGGTAAAAAGTTGAGGAGGTTTTTTGAAAGATATATAGGAAAGGGGGTGGCCTCTTATACTGCCGCAGCTGATATGCAGCGGATGGCCTTAATGTCGGTGGCCGACCTTGCGGTAATTCCGCTGCAGGATGTACTGAATCTCGGAGATGAAGCGATTATGAACCGCCCCGGCACTTCGGAAGGAAACTGGATTTGGCGGCTTAAGCCGGGCAAACTCACTCCATCTGTTGCAAAGCGCTTAAAGAAGTGGAATAGGTTGTACGGAAGGTAAGGGTATGAGGTATTCGGTGGGCCATGGCCTGAAGTAATCTCAGAGGACGAAATCGAATTTGGGACGGCAATTAACTTTAGACCTCCAGATCCATTAAAACCTTCAGGCTATAGGCCTTAAAATCCTCAACTTTACGTTCTTTGTAGCATGCAGCAGGAAAACCTTGACATCCGTAATTTTCGCGATTTTGAAAGCCTCGAGTTCTTTGCCCGCCAGGTGGTGGAAGGATTTATAACGGGGATGCACAAAAGTCCATTTCATGGATTTTCAGTGGAGTTTTCCGAACACAGGATTTACAACCCCGGTGAGAGCACCAAAAACATCGATTGGAAGCTTTATGGCCGTACCGATCGCCTTTATACCAAAAGGTATGAGGAAGAAACCAACCTTCGTTGCAGGCTTGTAATCGATACTTCCGGCAGTATGTTCTATCCTGCCGAGCGGATGACCAATGTGGAGAATCCCAATAAGATACTTTTTGCGAGCATAGCTTCCCTGGCTATTATGAATTTACTTAAGAGGCAGCGCGATGCCGTGGGCCTCAGCCTGTTTGGCAACCATGATGTACACACCGATGCACGCTCCACATATCAACACCACAAAGCGGTGAATACGGAACTGTACAAGGTGCTGAATGAATACCAGCGCGAAGACAAGGAGGAGGTGAGTATGGTGGATTCTATTCATTTGATCGCCAATAAGATCCACAAACGGTCACTGGTGATCCTTTTTTCGGATCTGTACGAAATGCATGAAAAGGAAGAGGAGCTTTTTGATGCGCTACAGCATCTGAAGTACAACAAACATGAAATGATCATTTTCTGGACAACGGATCAAAAGACAGAACTGAACTTTGATTTTGATGAGAAGCCTTATCGCTTTGTAGACCTTGAGACCGGGCAAACGATGAAACTAAACCCCGGAGAGGTGAAGGAACGCTATAAACGGGAAGTGGATTCTTTCCGCGAGCGGCTGCGCCTCAAATGCCTGCAGTACAAGGTGGACCTGGTAGAGGCGGATGTGAGTAAAGGTTATCAGTCCGTGCTGCAAGGCTATCTGTTGAAGCGGAAAAAGATGTTCTGAATTATCCTTCCCAAAAAAGATGTAAGAAGTGTTGAGGTACTACCGATAACCTTCTGAATATTTAACTCTGAGAAAGCCGCTATGCCATGTATTGCGGCTTTATTTGTTTGTACAGCTTCGGGGAATGGGCCCTGGGGCACACCACGTGGAAGCTTTAAGTTTTGGAGCTGAGCAGGAGAAAGGCCGGAGAATTCGTAAACAACTGTTTTAGAATTGTGTAGTAATCTGTGAAATGGATTGCAATTATGGATGAAAGGATTGAACATCCCGAGTTTGGGGACCGGGCACGCGAACAGGAGATAGTAGTGGTAACAGGAAGTAGTGGTCTTATCGGTTTTTCCCTGATAAAGAGATTGGCAAAGAATTTCCGGGTAATAGGCCTTGACCGGCTGGGGCCGCCTTATCCACCGTTACAGGCGGAGTGTGTAAATTTCGACCTCACCGATGAGAAGTCCATAGCGGCTGCTATGGAACGAATCCGCTACGGTTATGGAAGTAAAATTGCATCGGTAATTCATCTGGCTGCGTATTATAGCTTCAACACCAAGGACAGCCCGGGCTATGATGTGATCAATGTGGAGGGTACACGAAAATTCCTGAACCAGTTACAGGATTTCGAGGTAGGTCAGTTTATTTATTCCAGTACCGATCTCATTTATAAGCCCAGTAAACCGGGAGTGAAAATAAATGAGGATTGCCCTGTGGGCGCCAATTGGGGATATCCCGAATCGAAGATCGAAACCGAAGAACTCATCCGCAAACACAGGAAAAAGATACCGGCTGTGCTCCTGCGAATTGCCGGAGTGTATAATGACTATGGCCATTCCTTACCTGTCACTCAGCAGATTAAGCGCATTTATGAGGAGGAGTTTATCAGTCATTTTTACTCGGGTGATGTGAATCACGGGAATGTTTTTATACACATGAATGATTTGCTGGATGCCCTTGAAAAAACTGTGGAGCAGCGTCATAGCCTCCCGGAGGAAATAGCCATTAATATTGGCGAACCCACCACTCCCAGCTATAAGGAGTTGCAGGATAAAATAGGCCAGCTTATCCATGGTAAGGAATGGGAAACCCATGAAATGCCAAAGGCCGTTGCCAAAGCCGGAGCATGGGCGCGCGATCTGGTTGGAGACCCTTTTATAAAGCCGTGGATGATCGACAGGGCAGATGATCATTACGAACTGGATATTTCCCGTGCCAGGGAACTCCTGAATTGGGAACCTAAACACCGCCTTATGGATACGCTTCCAAAAATTATTGAAAACCTTAAGGCGGATCCGGAGGAGTGGTACCAAAAAAATGATCTGAGTTAATGGCAGCTGATATCAGAACAGATGATATCCCTCCCGGCTGGGATTACAACCCTGCCAAATGGTCGCAGCGGATTCCCATTGTTGTTCTTGCGATGGTGGGCTTTCTTATTGCAGGCTATCTTTCGCTTTATCAGCTCGATCTTATAAAAACAGTGTGGGAGCCGTTTTTTGGCAAAGGGAGTGTGAAAATCCTTAACTCAAAGATTTCTCATGTTTTGCCCATACCTGATGCCGCCCTTGGGGCATTCGGATATTTAGTTGATGCGGTAACCGGAATAATTGGCGGTAAAAGGCGGTGGCGCGAAATGCCCTGGATAGTAATTGTCTTTGGTTTAGCTGTAGGCCCGCTGGGTTTTGTGAGTGTGATGCTCGTGGTTTTTCAACCGGTGCTGTTTTCTGCCTGGTGTACCCTCTGCCTCGCTTCTGCAGTAATTTCAATTGCCATGATAGGGCCTGCCATGGACGAAATGCTGGCCAGCCTTCAATATATGCGGAGGGTAAAGATATCAGGTGGGTCTGTATGGAAAGCTTTCTGGGGAGTAAGTTCTGAAATCGAAAAAACAAGCTAGTATGTGGGCTCAGGTTGTAAGTGCGATACTTGGATTATGGCTGATGGCGGCCCCCGGAATTTTTAGTTATGGTTCGTCCGCTTCGGATAACGGTCATATTGTAGGTCCAATAATTGTAACTTTTGCTGTAGTGGCCTGGTGGGAAGCTACGCGGGTAATGCGCAAGTGGAATTATCCCCTTGCCCTGTGGCTGCTACTCGCTCCCTGGATCCTCGGTTATGAAAGCAATGTAGCTATCGCCAGCGATATGATCTGTGGGGTTCTCATTCTGATACTTTCATCTGTAAAAGGAAAAATAGAACATACTTTCGGAGGAGGCTGGTCGTCACTTTGGAAGAAAAATCCGGAGCACCTGCAGAATTCCGATTCCTGAGGTCCGGGCCTACTGGAACATCTTCTCCACAACAAGCATTTCGCCACTTTTGAGATCCCGTATGGTTACCACATAAAATCCTGAAGGTAGCTGAAGGGCAGGTTCACCGCTGGTGGTAAATTTATTGATCACCTTTCCACCCAATTCAAAAACCGTGAGTTGCAGGCTTTGTGAATGCGGATTTCTGACGCTCGTCTGCCCATTCCCATTGATCAATCCAACATTAACGGGCGTGTGATTTTCTTCCAAACCAACCCCTGAAACCTGATACTGAAATGTGGCAATCACCGGGAGATGGTCTGATGCCTGGTGCAGAGCGTTAATTACATTAGCGGGATAGCCTGAAATGACCGGATTGTCAGTAATAGCTTTGTTATAGTGCTGCCCATCATTTCCAAACACCAGCATGCTTCCATCCTTGTAGTCGAGTCCACCGG
>CAZNMG010000281.1:0-4145 GCA_964574075.1 uncultured Owenweeksia sp. | reverse complement strand
AATAAAGGTTTGCTACTGCATGTTCAGAATATCATTGTAGGTAAATGCATGCCGATGAGCGTCTTTTAACACATTACCCTTTAATAATCTCCCAAACCATCTCCGGTTCATAACCCCGTCCGATGACGTAAGCCGCTACTTTTCCATTGCGCTGGTAGTCATTTTTAATACGGGTTTCACGCATTTTCTTTTCGATTACCTCCCGCAGGGTATCTGAATAAGCTTCCTCGTTTATCTCTTCAAAAGCTTTGGTTAAAATGTACTTTGATAAGCCGTGGTGATAAAGGGCATGGCGGATTTTTACCCGGCCCCATTTTTTGATATGGAATTTGCCTCTTACAAACGCCCGGGCAAAGCGTTCTTCATTCAGAAAATTTTCCTGGATAAGTTCCATAATCAACTCATCCACTACCTCCGTAATGAGGCCGTAATCTTCCAGCTTTTGCCGCACTTCGGCCTGGCTTCGTTCCCGGTAGGCACAGTAGGCCCTTATTTTTTCGCGGGCCTCATTCAGATCATAGATTTTCTTCTGCTCAGGATTTCGTTTCATGCTCATGCTCTATCCTCAGAATAGTACGGAAGCCCACGAATTTGTCCTTGAATTTTTCAGTGTGCTCCGCCTGCAGTTTAAGTGCGTATACCTCCTGGTACAACTGAAGTGTCTCCATATCCTTCACCTCATACTGAATCGAATAGGTGCGGCTGTTTTCCTCCTCCACCATCACTTCGAGAATCCGGTTACCCAAAAATAAGCCTGTTTCCATTACATCCGGGATATGCGTTTCCTTCATCCATGCCAGCCATTCATCATGAGCAGACTCTTCGATATTGATGGTTACGTTGTAAATGTACATGAGTTAGTATTGAGTATTTAGTACTGAGTATTGAGACGTCCGTTTGACGTTTGAAGATTCGAAAATTTGAAGATTTGAAGAGTTTGAAAATTCGGCATTGGTACTTCCGACTTCGTACTTCGCTCTTTGCATTACACCAAGCAACCATTTAACCAGGGTAAAACTTCATTCTTGATCATTCAAACTTAATCATTCAGACTTTGAAGTTTTTAAATTATAAAGTTCGAATTACGAAGGCTTAATGTCGAAGTTATCCTAAGGCTGATTATTCATTCCTCATAGTTCATTCAGTCCTACTTCTTCCAAAAATCAGTTCACAAGATCTCCCCGCAGCTCCCTGAAACGCCTGCGTGCCTCCGAAGCATAGAAGCTATCCGGATGGTCGGTAAACAGGCTACGATAAAGCTCCTGGGCTTCAGGCGTGCGATTCAGGTGTTTCTCATAGATCTGTGCCAGCAGATACTTGGCATCGTCTGCAAGAATATCATCCGAGTGATCACCTACAAGGGCTGTAAGGTTTTGCGCGGCTTCCTCATAACGCTCCTTTTTTATCAAAATGCGGGATTTCAACAGTAATACCTCATCCTGAATGCTGTGATCCACAAAGGCAATTTCCATCATCTCCAGCACCCGCAAGGCAGAATCCGTTTTATTCTGATAATTCATCAGATCGGCCCGTGCAAACATGGTCATGGCATCGTAATTTGTATCCAGGGCCACATTATCATTTATGAGCAGCGAATAATACAAGGCATCATTGGCGATAAGCTTGGAAGTGGAAGCCTTAAGTGCGCTGAAAATTCCCTGTGCCCACTGAAAGTCTCCCACGTAGTACGCAGCCTTTGCCCGCTTAAATTTTGCTTCCTGACCGATAGGACTTTGCTCAAAGGCCTTTTCGGCCTGTCCATAATAAATTATAGCATCCCACCGCTCTCCCCGGTAGAGCAAAATATCGCCCAGCATGATCTTCGCGCGTGCCTGGTCCTCCGGGCCAATAAAGCCGTGGTTTATCATATCCTCAAGCATGGCCACGGCAGTATCCAGCTGATCCAGCTGAAAGGCGGTAAGATCTGCCAGGTTGATAACCAGGTCACCTACCTCCGGCTGGCCCTTCAGTTTATCCTCCACCTTAAAATATTCCGCCTGCAGCTTTTTCCACTGCTCCTTTTCAGAATCATTGGAGGCCAGGAGCCGTTGATGTTCTGCTTTGAGATCAAAGATGAGCGCCTCCTCGTAAAAAGGAAAGTCGGGGCCCGCATCCACGATGTATTTAAAAACCCTTCGCGCGAGGATGTACTCCTCATTATTGAGGGCCACTTTACCAAGGTGAAATAGCTCTCCCTTATTCCCCGGATTACGCTTATCCAGAGCTTTGAGCTGCGTAAATGCTCCGCTGAAGTTCTTCTCCTGGATAAAAATAAATACCAAGAGTTCATTAAGAGTTGCAGGACCGCCATCCTGTATTTTCTTGATGAGTATTTCCTTTAGATAGTCCGTGTTTTCTGAGTTTACTTCCTCCTGAATGGCGCGCGCCAACAATTGCCGCACCGTATGAAGGTAGGTGGGTTGCCGCTCCACCATTTCCACATACCCGGCATACATTTTTTTGATGTTGCCCATTTCTCCGTAGATCAGGGCTTTTTGATAATCAAAATTGGCTGCGGGCATAACGCTTTCGGCTGTTTCATAGATCTGAAGGGCAATTTCCGGATATCCCCGCTGCTGGTAGGCATTGGCAAAACCATAAGCCAGGCCGCCATTCTGCCGCACCCGATCCAACACATCCTCAACAACCTTATCTGCCTTTGATTGCTTTTGCTGCTCCAGGTATACATAGGTAAGGTCAGCGTAATATTCGAAGGGATTTCCACGTAGCTTTTTTATGAAATCCGTGATAAGATCCTCGGCTGCCCTGTAATCCTTCAGGGATAAATAGCTGTTTAGCGAAAGATCATAAACCGGTTTGCTCAATGAGCGCTTTTGCAGTGGCTCCAGATATTCAAGCGCCTTTTTATATTCCTCTTTCTCATAGTACTGCCGCGCCAGGTCAAGTTCATGCTGAGCCCATGCCGGACCTGCAATAACAAACAAAAGGATCAGGATCTTTAATTTTCGCAGCATAGTAATACAGTATAGCTGATACAACGACTGATACAGCAGAAAGTTATGGTAAACCTCTAACGTAATTGGCAATAGAATCGTAGCGCGGCTGCAGGGAATCCCAAAGGGTGAAGGCGCGCCAGGTTTCCGGAACCACCTTACGCGTTCGCATTTCAAGCATTTGCACGGCAGCCCCCTCATCCTGAAGGTACTTTTGCACTTCCTCAGGTTTTAGTTTATCATCCTCCACACTGTTTTGAAGTTCCTCAAGTTGACTTTGGGTATAGGCCAACTCCTCGTTCATGTCCTTCGCATTCTCTTCGTAGCGGTTGAGTGACTTGCGAATATGACCAAAGTAGCCCACCTGGTTGAGCCAGAACTCACGGTCAGCCGAATCGGGGTAGTTATCCAAAATGGTTTGATACTGCGAATCCACATGAGTGGAAAGCGTGGTCACTTTTCCTCCATCCAACGAATCCAGCCGATGATCAAGCTCCGTTACCACGGCCTGTAGAGAATCAATCTGCTGCAGTTCCCTTTTGTATTTTCCTTTTCCATTACAGCTCGTAAAAACGAATGCAACTCCCAGTGCGACAATTATTTTTTTCATTTTATCCATTCAAATCCGGTGTAAGGCACTAACACCTGGGGCAGGCGTATGCCCTTTTCCGTTTGGTTATTTTCGAGTAGTGCTGCTACTATCCTCGGCAACGCAAGTGCGCTGCCATTAAGGGTGTGGCAAAGGTGAGTCTTCTTGTCTTCGCCCCTGTAGCGCAGTTTCATGCGGTTACTTTGAAAGGTTTCAAAATTGGAAACGGAACTCACCTCCAGCCAGCGCTCCTGGGCGGCACTCCATACTTCAAAGTCGTAGGTCATGGCTGATGTAAATCCCATATCACCCCCACAAAGGCGAAGGATCCGGTAGGGTAAGTTGAGCTGCTGCAACAGCCCTGCCACATGTGCCACCATTTCTTCCAGCATCTGGTACGATGTATCGGGATGCACCACATTCACCACCTCAACCTTGTCAAACTGATGTAGCCGGTTAAGGCCGCGCACATCCTTACCATAGCTACCGGCTTCCCTGCGAAAGCATGGGGTGTAAGCGGTGCAGCGAATAGGAAGATCATCCATCTCGATTATCTCATCGCGAAACAGATTGGTAATAGGAACCTCGGCTGTGGGGATGGC
>CAZNMG010000280.1:0-3035 GCA_964574075.1 uncultured Owenweeksia sp. | reverse complement strand
TGGGGATATAAAGATCGTTAAGCAGTTTATAAAGGAAGCCCACAATCGCGGGCTGAAGGTGATCACGGAATTGGTAATAAATCACACCTCTGATCAGCACCCGTGGTTTCAGCGGGCCCGGGTAGCCGAGCCGGGTTCTGTGGAACGTGATTATTACGTGTGGAGCGATGACCCTAATCTTTACAGTGATGCCCGGATTATTTTTACGGACACAGAACCCAGCAACTGGTCATGGGACCCCGTGGCAAAATCGCACTACTGGCATCGCTTCTTCGCACACCAGCCCGACCTGAACTATGACAATCCCGAGGTGCAGAAGGAAGTTTTTAAAATGCTGGATTATTGGTTGAATTTGGGTGTTGACGGATTCCGGCTCGATGCTGTACCTTATCTTTTTGAACGTGATGGCACCAACTGCGAAAACTTGCCTGAAACGCACGTCTTCCTCAAAAGGCTTAGGGCCCACGTTGATAAATACTTTGAAAACAAGCTGCTTTTGGCGGAAGCCAATATGTGGCCCGAGGACTCCGTGGCTTACTTTGGGGATGGTGACGAGTGCCACATGAATTATCACTTCCCGATAATGCCGCGCATGTTTATGGCTGTGAAGATGGAAGACAGATACCCCATCATGGATATTATCGACCAGACACCCGATATTCCCGAGTCATGCCAATGGGCCATTTTCCTCAGAAACCATGATGAACTTACACTTGAAATGGTGACGGATGAGGAGCGGGACTATATGTACAAGGTGTACACAAAGGATTCGCAAGCCAAAATAAATGTGGGGATTCGCCATCGCCTCGCACCCCTGCTCGAGAACAATCGCAGCAAAATTGAGCTGATGAACGTGCTACTGTTTTCACTACCCGGCACACCTGTAATTTACTATGGCGATGAAATAGGAATGGGTGACAACTACTACCTGGGCGACCGGGATGGCGTGCGCACCCCAATGCAATGGGACTCCAACAAAAACGCAGGTTTTTCTACTGCCAATCCCCACAAGCTTTACCTGCCTGTGATCATTGACCCTGAGTATCGCTATGAAGCGGTAAATGTTGAAGCTCAGCAGATCAACTCGTCATCCCTTTTGTGGTGGATGAAAAGGGTAATTGCCATGCGGAAGAAGTTCAAGGCTTTTGGGCGTGGCAGCATAAAATTTTTGGCACCTGCCAACGCTAAGATCATTGCCTACACCCGTACCTACCAGGATGAGACCATTCTGGTGCTGGCAAATCTGTCGCGCTTTTCGCAGGCAGCCGAACTCGATCTGAAGGAATTTCAGAACTATATGCCCGTTGAGGTTTTCAGTCATAATAAGTTTCCCCCCATTACAGAATCCCCTTATCTCTTTACCATGAGCCCGTATGGGTACTACTGGTTTCTGTTGGAAACTGAAAAGGAAAATGTCGAAGAAAAAACGCGTCTCCGTACACTGCGGGCGGCAGACTGGTTGGAGCTGGGGAGAGAAAAAAATCTTCAGAAACTCGAAATGAAAATACTGCCAAATTACCTGAGGCAATGCCGGTGGTTTGGCGGTAAATCGCGCGTCATACAGGGGCTGCGTGTACAAAATGTGGTGGATCTCCCGCTGAAGGATTACCATGCATCCATATTTACCCTGGAAGTGGTTTACAACGAAGGCTTGCCCGAAGTTTACCAACTGCCGCTGGCATTTGAACCAAAGGCGAATGAAGAAAAATTGAAGAAGATACCTGAAAAAGGGATGGTGGCGAAGGTGACAATTGGCGAGCAGGAAGGGGTTCTTTTTGATGGTGTCTATAGTGCTGAGTTCAGAGACGCCATCTTCGCATATATGCAAAAGGAGAAAAGGCTGAAAGCCGCCCGGGGCCAGCTGGTCTTCTATACCGGTGAGACTATCGGAACACTGCAGGTGACGGAAGAACTGGATAGCCGTGTGCTCAACGCGGAGCAAAGTAACACCTCCATTATTTACAACAATCAATATTTCCTGAAGCTGTACCGCAAGCTTGATCATACGGTAAACCCTGATCTTGAAATTACCAGGCACCTCTCTGAAACAGCAGATTTTAAAAACTCCCCACGGTTTGTAGGTGCATTGGAGTGGCAACTGCCCGATCAGCGGAAGACTGTGATGGGTATGATGCAGGAAATGATCCCAAACCAGGGAGATGCATGGGAGTACACGCGGGATGTGCTCAATCGATACTTTGAAAGTGTTATGAGCAGGCCACGGGATTTAAAACCGGAGCTAAGTTGCGAAGATCTTACGCGGCCTCTGGTGTTTGAAGACTTCAGCGAAGGAATGCAGGATGTGGTGGGGTCGTTGAGCCCCCAACTCATGGCCTTACTGGGGCAGCGTACCGCTGAAATGCACCTGGCCCTCGCCTCTCATCCGGAAGAACCTGATTTTGAGCCGGAGCCGTTTTCGCTCCATTACCAGCGTTCCCTCTACTCTTCACTACAGTCACTTACGCGCGCCAGTTTCGACAACCTCAAAAAAAACATCGGCCAACTCCCGGAAGATATTCAGGATGAAGCCAGGGAAGTGTTGGATATGAGGGGTCAGGTGTTGGAACAGTTTAAAAACATATTCCACCACAAGATCGATAGTATGAAAATACGTACCCATGGAGATTTCCACCTGGGCCAGGTTTTGTGGACGGGCAAGGACTTTATCCTGATCGATTTTGAAGGCGAACCAGCCCGGGCATACAGCGAAAGAAGGTTAAAGCGCTCTCCGCTGAGAGATGTGGCCGGCATGATCCGATCCTTCCACTACCAGTCCTACAGTGTGCTGATAGAAAACGGAACTGATGGCCCTCGTCATGAGTTGGAGGAGTGGGCGGATTGCTGGTATAATTACATCAGCCGGTTTTACCTGCAGAGCTACCGCAAATATGTAAAGGGCAGCAACTTTATTCCCAGTAGTGAAGAAGATTTTAAAATCCTGCTCGACACCTTTTTATTGGAAAAAGCGGTATACGAACTCAACTATGAAATGAATAATCGCCCCGACTGGGTCATCATTCCGCTAAGGGGAATAA
>CAZNMG010000279.1:0-3201 GCA_964574075.1 uncultured Owenweeksia sp. | reverse complement strand
ACGGCACGGGTAAAAGTGTGTTGGCAATGGCCCTGCACCGGATGTCGCATCGCAAAAATGCTTCTTTCATTACTGTGGATCTGGGAGCGGTAAGTCAGACTCTCTTCGAAAGTGAACTCTTTGGCCACAAAAAAGGGGCGTTTACTGATGCCAAGGATGACAAGGCCGGTCGTTTTGAAACAGCACATGAAGGGACTATTTTCCTTGATGAGATCGGCAATCTCGACATGAGCCTTCAGTCTAAGCTTCTCACTGTCATTCAGAACCGCAAGGTAACGCGGGTGGGGGAAAACCGGTCCCGCGACATTGACGTACGCCTGATCTGTGCCACCAATATGCCGCTTCACCAAATGGTAAAGGAAGGGAAGTTCAGGCAGGATCTCCTTTACCGGATAAATACTGTTGAAATTGAAGTACCTCCATTGCGCGATCGCAGGGAGGATATCCCGATTCTGGCCAAGCGGTTCCTGGAAAAATTTAGCCGTAAGTACAAGAAACCCGGGATGGAGATAAGTGATGATGCGCTGGAGCGCCTTTGCAAATATCACTGGCCCGGAAATATCCGCGAGCTTGAGCATACATTGGAGCGTTCGGTAATCCTGTCCGAAGGTCTGCATCTCGAAAATATGGGGTTGCAGCTTGAGCACATGAACCACGAACCCGATGGGCTAAATCTTGAGGAAATGGAGAAGCACCTTGTAACGAAGGCCCTCGACCGTTACCGTGGAAATATTTCGAAGGCCGCAAACGAACTTGGCCTCACCCGGGCCGCACTCTACCGCAGAATGGAAAAATATGGCCTCTCCTAGATTTACCACCCTCATTATCGTGCGGGTGATCCTGCTGATGGGAAGCATTATACTGCTGGCCTGGCTATGGTATCGCTATGATCTCTTTTTCACATATTTCCTGCTCCTGATGCTGATTGCCCTTCAGGTATATGAGCTGATAAACTTTGCTGGCCGGGTAAACCGTGAACTCAAGAAATTTTTGGATGCATTGCGCTTTGAAGATTATGCCGTCAGCTTCAGTAACCGCGATTTGGGAGGCTCCTTCAGAGAGCTCGACCAAAGCTTCAGTCAGGTGGTAGAAATGGTACGGCTATCAAAAGCCGAAAAACAAAGCCAAACGGAGCTGCTGGGTATGGCACTGGAAAATATCCGCCTGGGGCTCCTCATTGTAGATCAGCACGGAAATATAGTTTTAATGAATGCTGCAGCCCGTGAAATGCTGGACATCCCCCACTTTCACAGCTGGGCAATGTTGCAGAAAAAGAAAAAGAGCTTTACCGACCATGTTGCTGATTTTACATTTGAAGGACGAAAGCTCATTGAACTTCAGGGCAGCAATGGCATGCGAGAGTTTTACCTCGATCTGAATCATATAAATCTGCTGGGGCAGAGCTACCACCTTATCGCCTTTTCGGATCTCAAAAATGAAATTGAACAGAAGGAGATTGATGCCTGGCATAAGCTAATCCGCATTCTGGCACATGAAGTAATGAACTCTGTTACCCCGGTGACTTCACTTTCCGAAACCATCCGCAACCTCCTCACCGATAAGGCGGGCAATCCCTTACCACCCGAAAAACTGGACAAGGAACGGATAGACGACATTATACTCGCCCTCGAAACCATTATAAGGCGCAGCCATGGTATGCTCAATTTTGTGGAAGATTACCGAAAGCTGACCAAACTCCCCGCTCCAAACTTTGAAGCTTTCACCATTAAGGCTGTATTTAGTGATGTGTGCCAGCTTATGCAAGCTGAGGCAAAAACCAAGGAGATAGAGCTGAAAACAGATCTTCAGAATTCCAAGCTATCCATAAGGGCAGACCGTAAAATGGTGGAGCAAATCCTCATCAACCTTATCGGAAATGCTCTTCACATGATCGAACCGGGGGGTGGTGGAAAAATTCTTCTTTCCGCCCATGTGGATGAAAGCAGGGTGGTGCTCACCGTAAGCGATAATGGTCCCGGAATTCCTGAAAACATTCTACCCTCCATTTTTATCCCCTTCTTTTCGACCCGCAAAAATGGGACAGGCATAGGGCTTACCCTTTCCAAAAACATCATGAAGCTTCATAAAGGAAATATCTCCGTTCGGTCCAAACCGGGTGAAGGCACTACATTCGAGCTGAGTTTTAATATCTGACCTCATGCTGTTCAGTTCTCCCGTTTTCCTCTTTGCCTTTTTACCGGTGGTGCTGGCACTCTATTTCCTGGTTCCGTTTCGGTTTAAAAATGCAATCCTGCTTTTTTTCAGCCTTATATTTTATGCCTGGGGTGAGGCAGCCTATGTGGTGATCATGCTTTTTTCGATACTGGTAAACTATGTCATTGGAATAAGCTTCAGACCAGGTAAAACACCGGGCTACAACAAGCTTCTTCTCGTATCGGGATTAGTTATAAACCTGGCGCTCCTGGGGAGCTTTAAATATCTGGCTTTTATTACTGATAGTCTTAATTCACTGGTTATCCCTGTGCTTGGCACTGGCCTTCCGGAGGTACGTTTTCACCTTCCGATTGGGATTTCCTTTTTTACCTTTCAGGCAATCTCCTACCTGGTGGACGTTTACCGCCAGCACGTAGATGCGCAGCGGGATCCGCTCCGGCTGGGCCTTTATATAGCACTGTTTCCACAGCTTATTGCAGGTCCCATTGTGCGCTACAGCGATATAAACCAGCAGTTGCGCCACCGCACCCATACCCTCGACAAATTTTACTACGGATTTCAGCGGTTTACTATTGGGCTTGGCAAAAAAGTGCTGATCGCCAACAACCTCGCTTATGTGGCTGACGAGATCTTTTCCTTTGCCCCGGCTGAATTGAGCTTTCTGCCTGCGTGGCTGGGAATCATCGCCTACAGCCTTCAGATCTATTTTGATTTTTCGGGCTACTCGGATATGGCCATTGGCCTGGCGAGCATGTTTGGATTCAGGATTAGGGAGAATTTCAATTTCCCCTATGTAGCCCGCTCGCTGCGTGAATTCTGGCGCAGGTGGCACATTTCACTTTCCACCTGGTTTCGCGATTACCTCTACATTCCGCTGGGAGGGAACAGGGGTTCAATGGGCCGTACTCTTTTTAATTTGATGCTCGTATTTTTCCTAACCGGCCTCTGGCATGGCGCCAGTTTAAATTTTGTGGTCTGGGGCCTTTTTCATGGCCTTTTCCTGATGCTCGAGCGCGGTCGCTGGGG
>CAZNMG010000278.1:0-7156 GCA_964574075.1 uncultured Owenweeksia sp. | reverse complement strand
ATCAGTGCGGAAATGTCGTGAGCCACTACATAGCGCATAAAATACTCACCATGACCGGTTCCCGAAACAGCACATGTTTTATTGTTGGCATAGGTTCCCGCTCCGATGATGGGCGTGTCACCAATCCGACCATACCGCTTATTGGTCATCCCACCAGTTGAAGTAGCGGCTGCCAGGTTGCCGTGCTTGTCAAGTGCCACAGCCCCAACCGTGCCGAACTTTTTGCCGTCATTTTCAATATTTCCTTCCAGGCTTTTATTCTCACCCGTGTGATCGAGCATCACCTCGCCCTGATCCCGGGCAAGCATAAGTTGACGATAGCGCTCTTCCACATAAAAATAGTTGGGTTCTTCAAACTTTAATTTTTCATCCCGGGCAAACTCCTCAGCCCCTTCGCCTATCAGCATTACGTGCGGTGAGTTTTCCATCACCCTGCGCGCAGCTACAATGGGATTTTTTATCCGCCTTACACCGGCTACTGCCCCGGCATTCATGGTGAGGCCATCCATGATGGAAGCATCCATTTCATTTTTTCCCTCGTGGGTGAAGACAGAGCCCCGCCCTGCATTGAAAAGTGGGGAATCTTCGAGTACCATTACTGCGGCTTCCACAGCCTCACTGGCCTTTCCAGCATTTTTCAGTATCTCTTCGCCTACAGTAAGGGCCTGAATAAGAGCCGCCCTGTACGCCTCTTCTTTTGCGGCATTCATGTTCTTTCGTAAAATCGTTCCCACTCCACCGTGAATCACCAAAACAAATTCTCTCGGGCCCATCTCTTTTGTTGTAAATGTAAATCATTTAAACCCTGGTAAACTGCCAATTGTGATTCAGTTGCCAAAGGCCTATCTGGATTTTAACCTTGTAACCCACTCCAGGTTGTTGATACCGTCCCATCAGTGGTTGGAAGGTTTAAAGCTGTAACGTTAAATGTTGGTAGACAGCAACAATCCATTCCGATTCTTCTGTTTGTACCGTTTCCTTTTCCCATCTTTAAAGAAAAAACCAACCCTTTAAGTCTTTAATCCGTACTATTGGTAGTATGCCAGATCTATCATTAATTTTTCCCAAGCCTTTATGAAGTATTTACTATCGATTTTTACCCTCGTGATTTTTACCAGTCCAGGCCATGGTCAATCCTTGCTGCAGTGGTCTGAAACTTATGATACGCAGCTGCCACAGTACTTTTCAGACCATCCACAAATTGAAGTGGAAGGGGATAGCCTTATCACGGTAAGCGGAAGATGTAACGCTGCAGACGGGCAGAGCCTGCTTAAAATCGGCTATGAGATGAACGGGGATACACTCTTCACTATTAAGTTCGGCCTTGACTCGGTGAACGATAATTCCATCGTAGATTATGAGGTTGACTCCACCGGGAATTTGTACCTGCTATCTACTGATAAACTGGAATATTACAAATCCCGGATTTTGCTGCAGAAATATGCTCCGGATGGCACTCTTTTATGGGTAAGGAAGATCCATAACCCAGCTGATACTTCGCACAGTGCTGCCCATTTGGGTTTATTGAGCGACACCTGCCTGCTCATTGCAGGGTTTAAGGAGTATGATTACCCTGCTGCCGCAGGGCACGTGGTAAGCACGGTTAGCACTCCATATCTATATGCATACAATATAGAAGGTGATACACTCTGGGAAAGAAAGATTGATGAGTCCCAGGAGATGTATTTCTTCATGCATGATATTATTACCAGAGCTGACACCGCTTACATATTTGGCGTGCCTTATGGCATCGGATACAATCTACTTAAGGTCACGGCAGATATGGTCACTCAGCCCGTGGTCAGCCTGATTCTGCATTTGGGTATAAACCAGGTGGAGTTTACGCCTGACAATAATCTGCTCATATCTTCCCTTGGGGAGTACAGGCTCACAAAGGTCCAGTTGAATGGCCAAGTCCTGTGGCGTGTTTTCTACGGTACAAATCTTCCGGGCACTGTTGCCGGTGACGAGATCAGAGCCCTAATACAGGATAGTGCCGGGAATATATATCTTACCGGAAGGCATTATGGCGACCAGTATGGAACAGCATCCTATTCCAATGCTGATATCCTCACCCTGAAATATGATGCTCATGGCCAACTTATGTGGCAGAACCGATACGAGTATCTTAATAACAATGCGGATATTGCCAATAGCATAAGCCTGAGACATGGGGAGGTATATGTGGGCGGAAACAGCCAGGCCAATGGCATCAGTACAGCGTATGATTTTGTGTTGCTTAAAATGGATGCTGACAATGGGCAAAACACCGGAGAATACCGTTATGATGAGGCCGGGGGGGATGATGCTATAGCCTCCGTTTATATTCTTGATGATAAGAAAGTGGTGATTACCGGCCTTACTGCAAATGGCTCCTCGTATAGTCAAACAACGCAAATGCTCGGAGCAACCTTCTCTGTCGCAGATTTAGCCATCCACGAGGATGTTAACATCTATCCCAATCCTGTTTCACAAGGCACCGCCCTTAAGTTGCGTAATAGAGGTTTTACCTCTTATGAAATATTAGCAACTGATGGTAGATTCGTCACCAGCGGCAAATTGGAACAGAGGCTTGATATCAGTATTTCCGTTCAGCATCTTCCCTCGGGGACCTACATTCTGAAGCTATTAAATGATGGGGATGTAAGCTACAAAAAGTTTGTAGTGAGCTCTGATTTCTAAACCCAGCGGGTCAGTGACAAATGATTGGTTTTCACCCTTCGATACATTTTCCTTCGCAGTGCTCGGAAAAACACTCATGCTGACAAGAGGATTAATTCTTTGGAGATTGAGCCTCGGTAAAGGAACTAGGAATGTGATGTGAAACAGCTCCGTTTTTAGAAATGGAGATGCAAGGCAATCCCCGGCCGGGCCGATATTACCTGGTGCTCTTCCAGCGCGCCATTTATTATAGGATTGCCTCGCTCACTAAGGTAAAAATAGTTAAAGCCTCCGGATCAGCAACAAATAACTGGTTTCACACCCTTGGATACGTTTTTCCTTTGCTGTGCATCGGAAAAACACTCATGCTGACAGGAGGATTAATTCTTTGGAGACACTTCTAGAGCCTTAAGCATTCCTCTATACCTGACACCTAATGCGCGGTATTACCTCTTCACCACCTTCTTCCGGCTTACTGCTTTTGAATCGCTGGTCAGTTCAAGGATGTATATACCGGGAGACAAGGATTCCATATTGATAACCTCTTCAAAGGCACGTTCGTAAACCAGGTTACCATCCACGGAGTAGATTTTTACGCTGGCTTTTGAGAGGGATTGTGGAGCGATTATGTGCAACTCGTCAGAGGTGGGATTGGGATACACATTGAATGCCAACTGGGGATGTTCTATAGTGCTCATAGTGGTTTTTAAATCGAAACTCCACAAGGCGCTTTCCAGGTTCCCGTTTTGCCTGTTTTGGCCCCCCGTAAAGTACAGGATTCCGTCAATGATAAATGATCCCGGGGCCCAGAGGCTTATGCCGGGGTGCGGAGGCAGGGTGATCCACGCATCAGCCGCTGGGTTGTAGCCCCAGAAAATGGATGGGTTGGTAGCTCCATGGGTGGCACCATCGCCACTCAGAACAAAACCATATCCATCATAACTAAACTGGGTTCCGGCAACCCGGGCGCCAGGGGCATTGGCCATTTTTTGCCAGGTATGATCAGAAGGGTCGTAGCGGTATAGATCTGAGTAAATATTGGGCCCGTGACCTAAACCCGTGTATGTATAATTACCTATGGAAAAATGAAAGGGGTGGTGCCGGGCTACGTTTGGGAAATTCGGGCGCTGGGTCCACTGGTCGGTAGCAATGTCGTACTCCCACCAATCAGAGAGGTTGTTGTTTCCGTTGTCCCCCTTGCCGACATAAATTTTACCTGCAGCTTCATTAATGCTGAAGGTGGGATGCCGTCTTCCCTGGCAGGGGCAGCTTGCCAACTGCGTCCAGTTTTCAGAGGTGGTGTCATAGCTCCAAAGGTCGTTGAGCATCGCTCCGCTGCCCATCATTCCAAATCCGATATACCCCTTGCCATTATAGGCTGCCCCGATCGAAAAGCTCCGGGCGGCACCCGGAAAATCGCTGAGCTGCTGCCAGGTGTCACTGGCAGCATCGTATCGGTAAAAATCCTTGGAAGCAGTACTGGAATTTTTGGTGCCGGTGAGCAGGTAGCCGTAGTCGCCAATGCTCCAGGTTACGGGGTGATGACGGCCGTTGTTTGTTCCGAGGCCGGTCTTTTGTTGCCATAGCTGGCCTTGAAGACCAGTGGTTATAAAGAAAAATGCAAAAAGTAGGGGGGTAGTGATTTTAAACATAGTTGGGAGGCTTCTGTGATGTTTGTCAAATGTATAATTTTTAATGTACTCCACTGACTTTGAGCAACCCGGCTACATTTTTCATTGCCTATGACAGCACTTCCGGTGGGGGTCCTTCAGGTTTTGATCTATCCTCAGGAAGGGGAACAAAGGTGTCATTATCATCGGGCGGCAAAAGGATCCGGCCCTGCTTCCAGTCTTCCTTGGCCTGATCTATACGCTCCTTCCGGCTCGAAACAAAGTTCCACCAGATAAAGCGGTCCCCCAGCGGCTCTCCGCCCAGCAACATGAGTGTTGTTTCTTCCAGGGCATTTATCACAGGGTCGGCACCTTTGGTGAATACCAGTAACTGCCCTTTTTTATAGCTGTGCCCGCTCACCTCAATGCTGCCTTTGGCTACATATACACCTCGTTCGCTATGCTCCACCGGCAGCCCGATGCTCGCTCCCTGCTGAAGCACCACATGAAGGTAAAATAAGGGCGAGTTTGTTTTTACACTACTTTTTAAGCCATAGGCACTTCCGGCTATGAGACGCATCCATACTCCGGTGTCGGTATAAATTGGCAATTCATCGGCCGCATAATTTTTAAACAGCGGTTCAGTCTCCTCATCTTTTTCAGGTAAGGCTACCCAGGTTTGTATCATTTCAAGTTCGCCACCGGCCAGTACAGCGGGATCTTCAAAACGCTCGCTGTGGGCTATGCCCCTGCCGGCTGTCATCCAGTTTACCTCCCCCGGCTTTATAAGCTGTTTCACACCCAAACTATCCCTGTGCGTTACCGATCCCCCAAATAAATAGCTCACCGTAGAAAGGCCGATATGCGGATGGGGCAATACATCAAAATCAGTGGTGGGCGAAGAAGGGGCATGGACCGGGCCTGCGTGATCCATAAAAATAAACGGACCTACCATTCTCCTCTTTCTGAATGGCAGTATGCGGTTAACAGCGAGACCGGGCCCAATAAAGGCTTTCCTTGGTTCTATTACAATGTCAAGCATCGGTGTCTTATTTTCTCCAAGGTACAATTACCAGTGCAGATTTTTTTGAGAAATGAAATTACAACTGACTTCCGGCTGCGACCGTATCATTCCCCCGAGGTGCCATTTTCCAACTGGTACCTGTTTGATGTGAGCCAGACTTTGTTTTGAAATGGAGATGCAAGTCAATCCCCAGCCGGGCCGATATTACCTGGTGCTCTTTCCAGCGCGCCATTTATTATAGGATTGTCTTGCTCACTAAGGTAAAAATAGTCAAAGCCTCCACATCAGTGACAACTGTTTTTGTTTTTCAGCCTTCGATACATTTTTCCTTCGCTGGGCTGCGGAAAAACACTCAGGCTGACATAGGAATAATTCTTTGAAGATACTTTCTGAGTAGAACCGGCCCGCAACTGAAGATTTTTCATTATTGCTCGGGCCCTCCGGTCTGCTATGCGCCTAGATGTAGAAGGTAATTAAAAAGCCAAAATGCTGAAAAGGTTGGTTTAAGCTAAAATTTATCCCGTTTCACCGAGGCTTCCTCCAAACGTAATTATATAGGCCTGTAATCCAGCGCCCTCACCTCTTTTTTATACCCCGAAGGCAGGATGATTGACTTCAACAGCCCATCAACCTGCATACTTCTGCTGATCTTGTACAGTCCAAGCAAAGGGTTTAATAGAAGGCTTTCCCGAACCCCGAGAAACTCACGCACCTTTTGGGGCACCACCTGTGCCTGCACTTCAATTAAAATCCGGTAGCGCACCCCACCCAGGTGTTTGCGGTACTGACGGAACAGGTCATCCGTATACAGGCTGCGCTCGAGGTTGCATTGCAGGTGATCCTCCCTCATCTTTTCCCATTCTTCAAAGGTTTCAGGTAATCCTTTTATTTCCATCCGCCTGCCTACTCCGATAAAGACATTAAAAACCTCCCGCTTCTCCTTCAGGCTCAGCTTATGTTCAAGGATTTCGAACGCCCTTATGGAATAATCGATCAGCATAAAAAGCACATCACGGTAGGCCCATTGGGGAATTTCCACCCCGCGCGAGTTTTCAACGCCCTTGTGTATGGCTGTAATGGCGTCAATGGCATCCAGGGCATCCTGTTTTTCCGAAAAAACGATTTTACGGGCGTAGGACACTGTTGACAAAAGCCGCCCAAGGGGATCAGCAGGAAGTCGCCCGGTATAGTAAAGCCAGTCGACTGCCTTACTGAGGGCAAATTCCGCAGAGGCACCTGCGAAAATAAAAAGGATGGTATCCGCCTTCCCCCAGATCTGGCGCACTACGGAACCATTAGCAACAAAATATTCTGATCTCATCTGAAAGTTTCTGGATTTCAAGTTCAGGGAAATTTTTTTCAGTTCCAGTAAGTGCCATCCAATCCAAGTACACTGCCCAGCCAAAGGCCGACAATGAATACCAGCAGGCTTAGGAAAATGGTGAGGGTGTGGTTCCATCCCAGTTGAGACCTCATGCGCTCCATCAGATAATAGAAAGCACCACCCGTGGCTCCGGCCAATGGCACTATGATCATGGGTCGGATAAAGTAATATTTTCCCCAGGCAGGGTCGGGGGTCTCATCACCAAACAGGAATAACGTAATAAGAATTAAACCAATCACTGCACCTATCAGCATCTTTATTCCTAATGATGGCCAATTAATGGTTGGAGTTGTGGGGCTGTTTGTCTGTGTCATGGATATTTGAATTTAGGGTTAGTATTGTATTTGTTCTCTCCTTATTGTTTATACTCAAAGAGCTTTGAAAATCAAAGTAATGATGCAAAAAATTTTATTCCGGGTTTTGAAAGCCCCTGCGTGATGGGAACCTCCTCAGCTGCATTTTACACATAGTGCGATT
>CAZNMG010000277.1:0-4358 GCA_964574075.1 uncultured Owenweeksia sp. | reverse complement strand
AACGGAGAAGTTTTTGACAGTTCACAAGGACGTGAGCCGCTCGAGTTCACCCTGGGGCAAGGGACAATTATTCCCGGCCTTGAGAAAGGCATACTCGATATGAAGGAAAATGACAAAAAGACTTTGAAGATTCCATCCGATCAGGCATATGGCGAGCACCGCCAGGAGATGCTACAGGAAGTTTCAAAGGAGCAACTGCCTCCCGAAATAAAACCAGAGGTAGGTATGGGGCTTGTTTCCCAGTCGCCTGATGGCCAGCAGATGCAACTTACCGTTGCAGAAGTAAAGGACAGCAGCATCGTAGTTGATGCTAATCACCCACTGGCAGGTAAGGATCTTATCTTTGAAGTGGAATTACTGGAAATAAAGTAAGACTGTAAAAAGTGACCGTCTCTGGAGATCACTCTTCAGAGACGGTCTTTATATTTTTTCTTCTACCAGGTTTCGTTTCTCAATGCGGTAACCGCGCGCATTACATCCCGCTGGCTTATCTGCCCGAGCAGTTTTCCCTCCTCCATTACGGGAAATCTTCGGAGTTTCATATCAAGAAACATCCTCGCGGCTTCAAAAATATTGGTGTCAGGCTCAATTGTTTTTACCTCGGTTGACATGTGTTCGGCAACCGTACCGGAAAGACTGGGACTATTGTTGTACTTCCCCCGCACCACTTCCTTGAGACAATCCCCTTCCGAGATTATTCCAACCAGGCCATGCTCCTCATCCACTACCGGTCCGCCTGAAATATTTTTTGTCAAAAGGATTTCAATTACCTCTTCCATCGTCTGCTCAGGTGTAAAGGTGACCAACTTGCGGGTCATATAATCCCGCACCTGTATCTGCTGGACTTCTTTTTGCGGAACCTGACGTGCTCCGTGAAAACTTACCATAACTGCTGATTTTGTGTTTGAAGATACAGAATCCCTCGGTAATGAGATAATGGTTCACTGTACTTTAAGGTTTGTAACCCCAATTTTATGTAAGGTTCCTTCTAATCTTTTTGAATGACCACTTTGGTTTTAAACCTGTTTTCACCCGCATACACCTCTATCATATACACTCCGGCTGCCAAAGATCTCACATCGATCCTGTCTTCCGTAGTGGGGCCGCCATAGTAGACATCCCGTAGCCAAACAGCCTGGCCGAGCTGATTGGTAATTCGCAGCTGCGTTTGACCAACCAGTGCTATTGGATAAACCAATGCTACTTCACTACGTGCAGGATTAGGATATATTTCAAATCCGTTATCCAGGTATAAATCACGTTCAGAAGTCGTATTGCCATCCGGATCTGTCTCATTCTTGGCCAAACCTGAAATAACCGTGAAAGTCCGGGTGAGGGAAATTCCTGCCGTGCCCTGAGCATTTCCACTGGAATAGGGAACTGCGGTGAGTGTATAAACTCCTGATGAGGGATTCCACGGATGGTAGTTCGTGGGTGAGGAATTACCATTCAGAGCATAGGGATCCTCGGTTTCAATCTGATGGGTAGATCCGTTGAGGATGAATTTGACGCTGCCAACCGGGTCATCACACACTTCCGCTTTGATACTGAAGTCACTCAGGGCAGATTCATCGATAATATAGCCATTAGTGATAGTGTCGATGCTGGCACCCGTGTTGGCGTCTACCACCACCAGGGCAGTAACCTCAAAATGTTGACAGGTAGCACAGGAAGAGCCGTCTCCAAAACAAACACCGCATTCGTCCTTATCCTGGTTTGAAACATTGCCGGTATTACCTTCACTGCAAACCCCACAATCATCTGTTACGGCCGTCCCAAAGCAGTCCCCGTTGCAGTCTTTATTCTCATTGGCAGTTTTACCTGTATTTCCTCCTACACATACGCCACAGTCATCCATGAATGCCGAGCCACCTGCCACTCCATTGCAGTCGGTTGAACCGGTGGAGCTGTTAATAATGGAAAAGCTTATCGTGTGGCTGATTCCCTGGGTACCATTGGTATTAGCATTGGAATAGGGTACGCCTGTCAACGTATAATTTCCCACTCCCGGATCCCAGGTGGTATAACCTCCACCTCCATCTCCATTGATCGAGTATGGCGCCATATTTTCTGTTTGAACGGTGTTGCCATTAAGGATAAATTCAACACTGCCTACAGGGTCATCGCAAACGTTAGCTCTTATACTGAACCCGCTATAGGCTGCTTCATCAATCACAAACCCATCGGTGAGGGTGGCTATTTCACCATCATTACCATTATGCATAAGGGTAAATGACACCACCTGAAGGGTAACACAGCCTGGGGCACAACTGGTGTTATCGCCAAAGCACACCCCACAGGTGTCTTTTTGAGCATTCGGTGTGTGACCGGTATTTCCACCTGAGCAGGTTCCACAATCATCTATAGCTGCTGTTCCGAAGCAATCGCCATTACAGTCTTTACCGGCATTGTTGCCAAAACACGCCCCGCAATCATCCTTAGCCGAGTTGGGTGTAACTCCCGTGTTACCGCCTGCACATATTCCGCAATCATCCACACTTGCCGTTCCGTTAGGATCACCGTTACAGTCGGCACAAGTCGAATTATCTCCGTTACACACCCCGCAATCATCCTTGGAGGAGTTGGCTGCTATACCCGTATTTCCTCCTGAGCAGATTCCACAATCATCAAAGGAAGCGGTGCCATTTATATCGCCATTGCAATCGATATTGCAACCTGAATTTGGAGCTATACCTGTATTGCCGCCTGAACACTCTCCGCAATCATCGATTGAAGCAGTACCGTTGGGATCTCCATTACAATCCGCACAAGTGGAGTTATCTCCATTACAAACCCCACAATCGTCTTTGGCTGAATTAGGAGTAATGCTTGTGTTACCGCCTGAGCAAATTCCGCAGTCGTCTAAAGCCGCTGTTCCATTGGGCTCTCCATTACAATCAGCACAAGTAGAGTTGTCACCATTACAAACACCGCAATCGTCTTTGGCAGCATTAGGAGTAATGCCTGTGTTACCTGCTGAGCAAACCCCGCATTCATCTACACTGGCAGTGCCGTTGGGATCTCCGTTGCAGTCGGCACAGGTGGAGTTATCTCCATTGCAAACCCCGCAATCATCCTTAGCAGAATTGGGAACAACTCCAGTGTTGCCTCCTGAACATATTCCGCAGTCATCAATGGATGCAGAACCTCCGGGGTCTCCGTTGCAATCGTCAGCGGGTGGATTTTCCGTAACAGTAAATGTCACTGTTTCAGCTATACCGGCTGTACCATTTCCACCACCATTGGTAAATGGCGTGGCGGTAAGGGTATATGTGCCGGGACTTAAATTCCAGGCTCGGTAGCCGTTGGAATTATCTCCGTTTACGGCATAGGGTGCCGCTGTTTCGGTTTGAATATTATTGCCGTTCAGTGTGAATACCACACTCCCAACGGTAGAGGAGCACGCCTCTGCCCTCACACTGAAGCCCCCCACCTGGCTCGTTACAATGATATAACCATTGGTGAGAGGACCTATGTCTCCGTCCCAGCCATCATAAACCAGTGTTAAACCTACAATCTCATTTTGCACACACGGTGGTGGACAGGTGGAATTGGGCGTAATGCCTGTATTGCCGCCAGAGCAGGTTCCGCAATTATCCACAACTGCGGTTCCGAAGCAATCGCCATGGCAGTCTTTGTTGGCGTTGTTGCCAAAGCACACTTCGCAGTCGTCTTTAGCCGAGTTGGGTGTAACTCCCGTGTTGCCGCCTGCGCATATTCCGCAGTCATCCACACTTGCAGTTCCGTTGGGATCTCCGTTGCAGTCAGCACAGGTGGAATTGTCGCCATTGCACACCCCACAATCATCCTTGGAGGAGTTGGCTGCTATACCCGTATTTCCTCCTGAGCAGATTCCACAATCGTCAAGGGAAGCAGTGCCGTTTACATCGCCATTGCAATCGAAATTGCAACCTGAATTTGGAACTATACCTGTATTGCCGCCTGAACACTCTCCGCAATCATCAATTGAAGCTGTACCGTTGGGATCTCCGTTGCAATCGGCACAAGTGGAGTTATTTCCATTACAAACCCCGCAATCGTCTTTGGCAGCATTAGGGGTAGTACCGGTGTTACCTCCTGCGCAAATTCCGCAGTCATCTAAAGCCGCTGTTCCATTGGGATCTCCGTTACAATCAGCACAAGTAGAGTTGTCACCATTACAAATACCGCAATCGTCTTTGGCAGCATTAGGAGTAATGCCTGTGTTACCTGCTGAGCAAACCCCGCAGTCATCTATACTGGCAGTACCATTCGGGTCTCCGTTACAATCAGCACACGTGGAGTTATCTCCACTGCAAACCCCGCAATCATCCTTAGCAGAATTGGGAACAACTCCAGTGTTGCCTCCTGAACATATT
>CAZNMG010000276.1:0-4207 GCA_964574075.1 uncultured Owenweeksia sp. | reverse complement strand
CCACAGCTGGCGCGATGCCCAGAGTTTTCGCTACCACACAACCGATTTTGACTTCAGCCATGAAGCCTATCTCAAAAAAGAGGGGACCCGGAAGCTTAAAGTAGCCCAACTAAAGGCAGAAATTTATCACTATGGCTGGGTACGCCCTCCTGACTTGATGATACGTAAGCAAAAGGACGCAAGCCACACCTTCCGCGGACGTGAGGAAACAGAAAAGCTATACGCCAATGACCCGCAGATCTTCGATTATGGACCCATGAAATCAATGCCGAGGTTTAAAGGATCCCACCCCGGGGTAATGCAAAACTGGCTCACAAAAATTTATTGGAAGGATCAGCTAAGAGAAAAAGGACGGGTGGGGAAACCTTCCGCCAACGCCAAGCATGAAAAACTGAAATACCGCATCCTCACATGGTTTGAAACCCACCTGCTGGGCGGCCGTCAGATCGGAGAATTCAAGAACTTCACACGAATAAGATAGTTACTATGAACAAAGAATCAGCAACTATGCACTCCCTTAATGTGCCTGATGTAAGTATACCACGTATTGTGGTGATCGGCTGCGGCTTTGGTGGTCTCAATCTTGTGAAGAAACTTCGCGATAAACCCTTTCAGGTGGTGATGATTGATAAGCACAATTACCACACCTTCCAGCCGCTGCTCTACCAGGTGGCCACTGCCGGTCTCGAACCCGACTCCATAGCCCACCCCATACGGCATATCTTTAAGAAGCAAAAAAACTTTTACTTCCGCATGGCAATGGCGGAAAAGATTGATCCAGAAAAAAATGTGCTTCACACCAATATCGGTGCAATTGATTACGACCACCTCGTGATAGCCACTGGTAGCAGCACCAATTATTTTGGACTTGAAAACGTGCAAAAGTTTGCGGTGCCCATGAAAAGCATTCCGGAAGCACTGAACCTGCGATCCATCATTCTTCAGAATTTTGAGGCAGCCTCCCTCACCAGCGACCTTTCCGTAAGAGAGCGCCTTATGAATTTCGTAATAATCGGTGCAGGCCCCACCGGGGTGGAACTGGCCGGATCTCTTGCTGAACTCAAAACACACGTACTGCCCAACGATTATCCAGATCTTGATTTCAGGCGGATGAGCATACACCTTGTGGAAATGATGGATGCTGTGTTGCCACCAATGAGCAAACATGCCTCCCGCCATTCGCTAAAATACCTGGAGGAACTTGGAGTAAATGTGTGGCTCAATACTTCAGTAAAGGATTATGACGGCAGCACCGTTTTTACCAATAAAAAAAACCTGCCTGCCTACACCCTGATATGGGCCGCTGGAGTTACCGGTACCCTCATCAGCGGGCTACGGGAGGGCGAAGACTTTAAAAAAGGCCGGTATCTGGTAAACGAATATAACCAGGTAAGCTCTCATAAAAATATTTACGCCATTGGCGATGTAGCGGCCATGATCACCGATGAAAATCCACGCGGGCACCCTATGCTTGCGCAGATGGCAATTCAGCAGGGTGAAAACCTGGCACTAAACCTTTGGTACTGGAGGCGCGACATGAAACCGACACCTTTCCGATACAGGGACCTCGGTACCATGGCCACCATTGGCCGCAATAAAGCTGTTGCCGATATCGGCAAAATGAGATTTGCCGGATTTGCCGGCTGGCTGCTCTGGATGGGGGTTCACCTGGTAAGCCTCGTGGGCTTTCGCAACAAAGTCATTGTGCTGATGAACTGGTTTTTCAACTATTTCAGCTATGATAAGAAGATACGACTGATCATACGGCCAGTGGTCAGGGCAAAAATTGACAAGGAAAAGCTTGCCCTGGATACCAACGTTGAAGCATTGGATCCTAAGTAATGTGCACCCTCACCTATCTTCCCTCTCCTGCCGGATACACCTTTACCCATAATCGTGATGAGCGGATGGACAGGCCTACCTCAAGGGAATTCCGGGTAAGGGAAGTGAAGGGACAGACCTTATATTTTCCTGAGGACCTGGAGGCACATGGCACATGGATCGCCTTTTCAAATAATGGCATCAGCGCCTGCCTAATGAATGGCGGCAGCCTTGAATACACGCGAAAGCTACCCTACCGCCACAGCCGGGGCCTTGTGGTTCTTCACTTTTTTGAATATGACTCAGTGCAGCAATTTCACGAGGAGTACAATTTGGAGAACATTGAACCCTTTACCCTGGTAATCAGGGATAAAAAAGGGCTTTGGCGGATTACGCATAATGAAAATGAAACCACTCTGGATGAAGAAGACGCAGACTCGCCAAACATCTGGGCATCGACCACCCTCTACACCCGCAAAGTGCGGGATAAACGAAAAGAATGGTTTACAAGCTGGCTGAGGTCCACGACTGCAATCACACCCGAAAATATTCGCGAATTCCATAGAACCGCAGGTGATGGTGATAGCGAAAATGATCTTGTGATGAGCCGCTGGGGCACCCTCAAAACCTTAAGCATTACCCAAATTGCTGTAACCAGTAAACGGGCAGAACTGGTGTATGAGGATTTCGTGCAGAAATCCCGTGACTATAAGGAAGTGCTCTTGCCGTCTTGAATTACTCTCTCACCCATCTTACCTTCTCTTCCATTCCTGTCAACCTTCTGCCCTGTGGATGGGGAATTGCCGGCTTACCGATATAAAAAAGGCCCAGTGACCGGTCTTCACCAGTCAGTCCGAAAAAGTCGCGCATCTCATCCGTAAAAGCCATTTCACCCGTACTCCAGTAAGCACCAAGTCCCAATGCATGGGCGGTGAGCCACATATTCTGAACCGAAGCTGCCACACTGCAGATTTCCTCTACTACAGGTACCTTTGGGTTGTTTCCCCGCTTCATCCCGATCCCTATTACGTGAGAGCATTTAAGTGGCCGGTTATTAAGGCGGTCATAGCGCATCTGGTTAAAATCCTCTGCATTCCGGTCTGGTTGGTCGAGATGTGCTAAGAATTCGCCTAAAGTTGATAAACCATCTTCAGCAAAGACTGTAAAACGCCAGGGTTCGGTATAGCCATGTGTGGGAGCCCAGTTTGCAGCCGCGAGTACTTCCCTGATCAGGGTGTCATCTACTCTTTCACCGGTAAACTGGTCGGGCTTTATGGTTCTGCGATGAGAAATGATATTCTTGAGATGGTTTAAATGCTCATTCATTGATGGTGCTTAGTATTTCTTCTGTTATTTGATTCGTTGATTTTACCGCTGCCCTTACAATTACAGTCGATCTTTCGTAGTAAGGCGCCCGTTCAAAAAGGTGCTTTCCAATAAATTCGCGTAGTCCATCCCCTTCGAGGTGGGCAATCAACGGGCGGTCGGTTTTATTCGCTTCCAGCCGATTATACAGGTCGGGCACGCGGTATTGTAGATATACGCTAATGGAGTGTTTATTGATCAGATCAATATTGTCGTAATAGCATGGGGTGCCGCCTCCTGTGCTGAGTACAAACCTCTCACGCTGCAATACCTCCTGAAGTTTCTCTCTTTCCAGTTTCCTAAAAAAGAGTTCTCCTTTATTAAGAATGGTTTCGGTGATGGTATAGCCCGTTTGCGCCTCAATTTCAGAATCAAGATCAATGAACGGAACCTGGAGCCGGGCGGCCAACTCGGGGCCCACCGTGCTCTTCCCCGATCCCATATATCCTGTAAGCGTTATTTTCATAAACAGATGCTAAAGTAGTGAGTTGTAAGTATCCAATGAGAAGGCCAAATTAGGAGGAAATTATGAGTTACAAAACTGGGCTTTAATGGCTTGAGAGCGGGCTCCAAAAAAATTTATAAATGCCTTGGCAATAAAAAAGTATTGCCCTTATATTTGCACCCCTCAAACAAAGAGGTACTGATTCAGTAGCTCAGCTGGCAGAGCATCTCCCTTTTAAGGAGAGGGTCCTGGGTTCGAGCCCCAGCTGAATCACAAAAATAGCTTCGCTGTTGCGGAGCTATTTTTAGTTTCAAGTTTATGGTTTGCGGTTCGTAGTTTTGCGAAATTAATAACCATAAACCCGTTTGCCCAGGTGGTGAAATTGGTAGACACGCCATCTTGAGGGGGTGGTGGTCGCAAGGCCGTGCTGGTTCGAGTCCAGTCCTGGGCACTAAAAAGCTTTCCGAAAGGAAGGCTTTTTTTATGCCCTAAGGGCTGGCGAGAAGCCTGTACTGAGCAAACGCAGTGCAGTCGAAGTGAGTCCAGTCCTGGGCACTAAAAAGCTTTCCGAAAGGA
>CAZNMG010000275.1:0-2798 GCA_964574075.1 uncultured Owenweeksia sp. | reverse complement strand
CTTCGGGTGAGGTTTTCGATTGAAACCTGCATAGGCTCAATCTAAACGAAATCCTTTCATGATTCCGCTCTGGGAACTTCGGATAAAGGTAATGACCTCGTCCCGCTCCTGTGTGGCTTCAAAGTCGGTCTCGATGATCTCCAGCGCCTGGCTTACATTAAAATTCTTTTGAAAAAGGATGCGGTAGATATTCTGGATCTCGTTGATTTTTTCATTCTCAAAACCACGCCTGCGTAACCCAATTGAATTTATGCCGGCATAGCTGATGGGCTCCTTGGCAGCTTTTACAAAGGGTGGTACATCCTTCCGCACCAGCGAGCCACCACCTACAAAAGCATGTCTCCCGATTTTAGAAAATTGCTGAACCGCACAAAGACCTCCCACTATGGCCCATTCGTCCATTTCCACATGGCCCGCCAGTAGGCAGCCATTCACCACAATACAGTGATCACCTATGATGCAATCGTGCGCAATATGGGCTGAGGCCATTATGAGGCAATTGTTTCCAATAACAGTTTTTCCCAAGGCTTTTGTGCCGCGGTTTACCGTTACGCACTCACGGATGGTAGTGTTGTTACCGATGGTTACCAGGCTATCTTCACCTTCATACTTAAGATCCTGTGGGATGGCGGATATAACGGCTCCCGGAAATATGCGGCAGTTTCGGCCAATCCGGGCCCCTTCCATTATGGTTACATTAGATCCGATCCAGGTGCCTTCACCTATCTCTACGTTTTTATGAATAGTTGTAAAAGGTTCAATCACCACCGTATTGGCAATTTTTGCTGAAGGGTGAACGTACGCTAGTGGTTGATTCATTTGTTTTTCTCTTTTACCATTTGGGCCATCATGTCGGCTTCGCTTACTACTTTATTGCCAACAAAGGCTTCCCCATGCATCTGCACAATGCCTCTGCGGATGGGCTCTGTAAGCGACAGCCTGAACACCAGTGTGTCTCCGGGGACGACCTTGTGTTTAAATTTCACGTTATCCATCTTAAGAAAGTAGGTCAGGTAATTTTCGGGATCAGGCACGGTACTCAGTGCAAGGATGCCACCTACCTGGGCCATGGCTTCTATTTGCAGTACTCCCGGCATTACCGGTGCCCCGGGAAAGTGCCCAACAAAGAAGTCTTCATTCATTGTGACACTCTTTACGCCCACAACGTGTTCCTCGGAAAGTTCCATCACTTTATCCACGAGGAGGAAAGGCGGGCGGTGGGGCAGGATTGCCATTATTTTATTTATGTCATACAGCGGTTCCTTGTTGGGGTCATAGTGAGGGAAATTAGGTTTTTTCGATTCCGCCCTGATTTTGTTGGCCAGAATCTTCGCAAATTCAGTATTTCCCTTATGGCCGGGTTTGGTGGCAAAGATCCTTCCCTTTATCGGCTGCCCAGCGAGGGCAAGATCGCCTATTACGTCCAGAAGTTTATGCCGGGCGGCTTCATTGGGATAGTGGAGGTCGAGGTTGTCCAATATTCCATTGGCTTTTACAGAAACATTGTCTTTCTTAAATGCCACCTTTAGTTTCTCCATCGTCTCGGGCGACACTTCCTTGTCCACATATACAATGGCGTTGTTGAGGTCTCCTCCCTTTATTAATCCATGCTGTAGTAAATATTCCAATTCATGCAGAAAACTAAAAGTGCGGGCATTGGCAATCTCATTCCTGAATTCACCGATATGGTTTAGCTGAGCGTTTTGGCTGGCCAATACCTTGGTGCCATAATCCACCATCACAGCTACCTGAAATTCTTCAGCCGGAACGGCCATTAACTCCACACCCTCTTTTTCATCCTTGTAAAAGATAGGCTCCTTTATTTCAAAATAGACCCGTTCAGCTTGTTGCTCTGCCAGTCCCGCCTTTTCGAGGGCGGTAACAAAAGGTTTTGCACTGCCATCCATTATGGGGATTTCGGAACCGGTTATTTCAATCAGGCAATTGTCTATAGAAAATCCTACGAGGGCCGCTAGTATGTGCTCCACAGTATTCACTAGAACACCCTCCTTGCCGAGGGTAGTGCCGCGTGCAGTGCTCACTACGTTTCTAGCCAGGGCTTCTATTTCTGGGTGATCAGGAAGATCGGTCCGCTTAAAAACAAAACCGTGATCTTCGGGGGCCGGCAAAAAGGTAAGAGTTACAGATTCTCCTGTATGAAGGCCAACGCCTTCTATACTCACTGCCTCTTTTATTGTATGTTGTTTTGTGGTCATTTAGGTGTGTTCGAAACTTGCTTTTTCAATTGATCGATTTCGGCTGCCATTTTGGAAAGCTTGCGGAAGTACACGTAGGCGCGCTTGTACTCTCCCACTTCAAAGGCCGGTGAGCCCTGTACTATTTCATTGTCATCCAGGTTGTTTCCAATGCCACTTTGGGCAGCAATTTTCACATTGTTGCCAATATTCAGGTGTCCGATAATACCCACCTGCCCTCCGATCATACAGTTACGACCGATTTTGGTGGAACCTGCAACACCTGTCTGAGCCGCAATAACCGTGTTCTCACCAATCTCAACATTGTGAGCTATCTGTATCAGGTTGTCCAGCTTCACCCCTTTGCGGATGATGGTGTGTCCAAGTGTGGCGCGGTCAATAGTGGTGTTGGCACCTATCTCCACGTGGTCTTCAATCACAACGTTGCCGATCTGTGCTACCTTGTTGTATGAATCACTGTTGGGAGCAAAACCAAAGCCATCCCCACCTACAACCACTCCGCTGTGCAGGGTTACATCGCTTCCAATTTGGCAGTCGGAATAAATTCTGACTCCACTAAAAATGATACAGTTGCTACCGATC
>CAZNMG010000274.1:0-3027 GCA_964574075.1 uncultured Owenweeksia sp. | reverse complement strand
GGATTTGAAATGGATCTTTAAGCGTGAGCAGGTGGAGAGCAAAAGCCTGAACAGCCCTTTTATTGGAAAGCAGCTACGGGGAAAATCATTGGGTATAATAAACAACGGCATAGTGGTATGGATGCCGCATACCGTATGATTATCGGGTACGAAGCCAAACGAGTGTTTCATAATGCCAGCGGCCTGGGAAATTATAGCCGTAACCTTGTAAGGGCAATGGCAAAGAACTATCCCGAAAATAGATATCTGCTTTACAACCCTTCCAAAGGGAGATACAATTTTGGCGAATATTTACCGGGCGTTACAGAGAAACAGCCCACGGTGAGCCATAAATTATATGGCAATTTATGGCGTCAGCAATTTCTCAGCTCAAGAGCCAAAAAGGATAAAGTAGAGGTTTTTCATGGCCTCAGCCAGGAGCTGCCGGTGGGATTATCAAAAAAAGGAATACCTGCAGTGGTAACCATCCACGATCTGATCTTTTTGAGATATCCGCAGCTATACAAGTTCATCGACCGTAAGATCTATCTGAAAAAATTAAAAGTAGCTTGCCACCACGCAGATGTGATCGTGGCCATAAGCCAGCAAACCAAAAATGACCTTATTGAATTTCTGCACATCAACCCCGAGCGGATAAAGGTGATTTACCAGGGTGTAAATCCCATATTCTGGGAAAAGTTTGAGAGCAGCGAATTGGAGGAAACCCGCGAGCGGTTCAGCCTTCCTGAAAAATTCGGGCTTTTTGTAGGCACCCTTGAAGTGAGAAAGGGAGCGGATAAGCTTCTGGAAGCTCAGCTTCAATCACGTATTCCCATGGTATACATCGGCCGGAAAACAAGATTTTGGGAGCAGATGATGCAGAATCCCCGCTACAAAAGCATTAGTGCTATTGTACACACGCCTAAGGTACCTCGTGATGAAGATCTGGCCCGGATCTATCAGCAGGCCACCTTTTTTGCCTACCCTTCCATTTTTGAAGGATTCGGAATACCGGTGCTGGAAGCTCTTATCTCCCGGACACCCGTTCTCACCTCCAATCTCAGCAGCCTTCCTGAAGCGGCCGGCCCCTCCTCACTTTTAGTTGATCCAGAAAACCAACAGGAAATAAATGAGAAGATAGATCGCCTTTGGCAGTCGGCAGAGCTGAGGACAGAAATGAGCGACAGCGGTTATAGCTTTGCACAGCATTTTAAGGATAAAAACGTGGCCCAGCACTGGAACCAACTTTACCATTCACTGAAGCGATAAATATGGAGAAGCTCACTGCCATAGTTACAGCAGGAAATGAGGAAGTGCATATAGAAGCCGTACTCAAATCCGTTGCCTTTGCCGATGAGATCATTGTGCTGGACAGCTTCTCTACTGACAAAACTGTTGAGCTGGCCCGCCCTCTTGCCACACGAATTTTGCAGCGGGAGTATGATTACCCTGCCCGTCAAAAAAACTGGGTGATACCGCAAGCCACTCATCAATGGGTACTGCTGCTTGATGCCGATGAACGCGTAACCCCTGAACTGCAAAGGGAAATTGAACAACTGCTTACAAATGGCCCTGAAAAAAAGACCTACTGGATATACCGGCAGAATTACTTTATGGGTAAAAAAGTGCGGTACAGTGGGTGGCAAAACGATAAGGTGATCCGTCTCTTTAATAAAAACTACAGCCGGTATAAGGATGTACGGGTACACGAAGAAATAGAAACCAGCGGTGAGATCGGTTTTCTGAAAAACAAACTGGATCATTTCACCTACCGCGGACTTGATCATCTCTTTGAAAAATGGGACCGCTACACTACATGGGGAGCACACGACCGTCTACCTCGTACAAGAAAAATAACTGCCTATCATCTCGCCCTGAAGCCCGCCTGGACATTCTTCAACCGCTATATCATAAGGTTGGGAATACTTGATGGTAAGGTTGGTTTTATACTTGCCTGCCTCAATTCCTACTATGTATTTAACCGCTCGCTGAAGTTGTGGCGATTGCTGAAGGGTGAAAAGCTAAATCGCTCCTGATCCGGCCTTTTTGTGTAAACCTTCATTGCTGCCTACTTTTGCCCCTCATCTAAAGATCTATGTCTGTCCAAATCCTCTTTGTCATCATCACCTCACTCGTGCTGTTGGTTATCCTGTCACTCTTTATAGCAAAGGCAGGCTTACAACTTCAGTACCTGCGGATAAAGGCAGGCAAAAGCCCGGGCAAGGTGCTGGATTTTATGCGTTTTGATTTCTCAAATGAGACCGAACGCAGGCTACGGTGGCAGGCTTTCCTCATATTCCCAATGTTTTATGCCATAGTGCCCGATGAAAAGGACAATCGCCTCAACGAACTAAAACTGAAGGTAAAGCGTATCCACATTGGTATTTACCTTAGCCTCACCGTTTTAATTGTATTGGGAATTTATTCCGAAAAAGTGTTTCCCTCCTAAAGGATTTTTAGTGAATCACGCAGACATAATTGACCACAGAATTTTTAAAGTTATAGCCGATGCTGCCGGGGAGTTGCAGCTGGAAACCTACGTGATAGGCGGTTTTGTGCGTGATAAACTACTCAACCGGAAAGACCCGAAAGACATTGATGTGGTGGCCGTGGGCAGTGGCATAGAACTGGCGCGGGCTGTGGGGAAAAAACTGGGAAAAAAGAAAGTCACCGTCTTTAAGAGCTTCGGTACCGCCCAGCTGAAATATAGTGACCTGGATGTTGAATTTGTTGGGGCCCGCAAGGAATCCTACCGCACTGACAGCCGCAAGCCCATTGTAGAAGATGGCTCCCTGGAAGACGACCAAAAAAGAAGGGACTTCACTATAAATGCCCTGGCTATAAGCCTCAATCCGGATAATTATGGGGAGCTTCTCGATCCATTCAACGGAGTGGAAGACATGAAGAATGAAATTATCCGCACTCCCCTCGACCCCCGGATCACCTACTCCGATGATCCTTTGCGCATGCTTCGGGCCATTCGCTTTGCCAGTCAGCTCAATTTTACGATTGAGGAGGATAGCCTGGCCGCCATTCGCGAAACCAGGG
>CAZNMG010000273.1:0-2510 GCA_964574075.1 uncultured Owenweeksia sp. | reverse complement strand
TGCTGGCAAAAAAGAAAAATTATAAAAAACTGATGAATAGGTTATTATAAATTTTTCAAAATTGTCGGCACACCATCCCTGTTTCCCATACGGAGAAAGCTCTTCCTCACTAAGGGGAAAATAGAATACATATCAGTATTTTCTCACCGATGGATCGATTTTATCCGCCCATTCAAGGATACCCCCTTTGAGGTTGTAGATGTTGTCCTGCTTTGTAAGCTCCTGCACATACTCCACCGCATCGGCGCTGCGCCTACCACTTCTGCAGTAAACAATAACCGGTTTATCGGCAGGGAATTTTTCAATAAATAATGAAACCGTGCCGAGCGGGATAAGCTCCCCGCCTATTGTGGCTATTTCCACCTCATGAGGCTGACGAACATCTATAAGGACATGCTCCTTATTTTCCTCCCTCATTTTTTTAAGCTCATCAACAGTTATTTCTTTTATCATCACTTCAAAAATTTACTTATCAATTCGGTTAATTTTTCTGTTTCCGTAAGAAAGCCATCATGTCCATGTGTCGATTGTATCTCCTTGTACATCCCATTTGGCATGGCCCGGGCCATATTTTTCTGTAATTCTGCAGGGATCATCATATCGGTATCAATCCCGATTACAAGTGCAGGTATCGTAATTTTACTTAAAGCCTTCTTTTCACCGCCCCGGCCACGCCCTATATTATGGCTGTCCATGCATTTGGTAAGATAATAATAGGAAAGGGCGCTAAACCTTGAGGAAAACTTCTTCCCCTGATACCGGATGTACGAAGCGGCTTTGAATTCAGTGGTGGCAGAATCATCATCGGCTTGTTTTTCATTATAAAGCGATGGGGTTCTGTAGGTAAGCATCCCGATGGCGCGTGCTGTTTCAAGGCCTGCTTTTCCACCATTCGGTTTCTCGAAGGTGGGATCTGAAAGCAGGGCCATCCGCTGCGCCTCATGAATGGCGATTGCCCAGGGCGACTCCCGGGCACAGCAAGCGACAAGAACGAGATTTTCAATTTTCCCCTTAAAGGAATAGGCAAATTCCAGCGCCTGGTTTCCTCCAATGGAACCTCCAACAGCCATGTATATTTTCGTGATGCCAAGCTTTTCCGCAAGGATAAAATGTGTATTGACCACATCACGTAATGTGAATTGAGGAAAAGCCATGTCGTGCGGTGCGCTACTCCCATAGGGGGAACCCAGTATGTTGGCGCATACAATAAAATATTTTTCGGGGTTTAATAAACAGTTTGCCCCAAACATGCCCGGCCACCAGACGGAAACATCAGAATTGGCTGAAAAAGCATGAAAAACCCATATCACGTTGCTTTTTGCCGTATTGAGCGTGCCATACGTATGATAGGCTATCTTCAGCTTGCTTATCACCTCCCCGGATTCAAGCAAAAAATCCTTGTCGTAGCTGTAGGTATGCATTATCCGGAATCCCTCAACGCCTGGTCAATGTCCTTAATGATATCATCTATGTGCTCCAGGCCCACAGAAAACCTGATAAACCCGGGGGTAATACCCACGGCAAGCTGCTCCTCAGGGCTTAATTTCGAATGTGTCGTTGAGGCCGGATGGGTGGCAATACTTCTGGTGTCTCCCAGGTTGGCAGTGAGGGAGTGCATTTGAAGGGCATTCAAAAACCGGGAGCCCCGTGCCTTCCCTCCTTTCATTACACATCCTACAAGCCCGCCGCCACGTTTCATCTGCTTTACGGCAAGGTCATACTGATGGCTCGTTTCCAGGTGCGGAAATAAAACCTCTTCAATCTCCTTATGGCTGGTCAGGAATTCCGTAAGCTTTTCAGCATTGTCACAATGCCGGTCCATACGGATAGCCAGGGTTTCCAGGCTCTTGGAGAGCACCCACGCATTAAATGGCGAAAGGCTCGCGCCTGTCCTTCTGATAAAATCGTAGCATTTCGTAATATAATCTGACGTCCCTAGTATAGCACCGCCGAGCACTCTTCCCTGCCCATCAATATATTTTGTTGCCGAATGGATTATAATGTCGGCCCCGAAATCAATGGGCCTTTGGAGGTACGGTGTGGCAAAACAATTATCGACACAGTAAATGATGCCTTTTTGGAGGCACAGCTCTTTGAGGAAGGTCAGGTCGGCTGTCCGCAACGTAGGATTTGAGGGTGTCTCCACAAACAGAAGTTTGGTGTTGGGCTTTACAGCCTCTTCCCACTTCTCATTTTTATCCACATCAACAAGGGTATAATCAATGCCGTATTCGGGCAGTACTTTAGCTATCACGTGGTGTGTATTCCCAAAAATGGCGCTGGATGAAATGATATGGTCGCCTTGCCTTAGCAGGCTTGCAAACGTCACAAAAACAGCAGCCATACCCGTAGCTGTGGCCACACCTGCTTCCGTACCTTCCAGGAGTTTCAGCTTATTGATAAACTCATCTGTATTGGGATTTGAGAAGCGTGAATAGAGGTTGCCTTCCTGTTCCCCGGCAAACAAGGCCGCGCCTTCTTCTGCCGTATCGAAGGTAAAGCTTGACGTC
>CAZNMG010000272.1:0-2927 GCA_964574075.1 uncultured Owenweeksia sp. | reverse complement strand
CTCCGGGATGCGCTTTCGATATTTGACCGTATCGTTTCTTTTTCAGGAAAGAATATCACCTATCAGGATGTAATAGACAATCTGCGGATACTGGACTACGACTATTATTTCCGCACTACCGATCTTATTCTTAATGGAGATGCCTCAGGATTGTTGCTGATCTTTAATGAGATCCTTGACAATGGTTTCGATGGTCATCTCTATATAAATGGTCTGGCTTCTCATTTTCGGGATCTGCTCGTGTGCCAGGACTCCCGGACTCTGCCCCTCCTCGAGGTAGGTGATAAGGCCCGCGATCGGTACAGCAAACAAGCACAGATTGTGGAAGTGGATCTGCTGCTACGCGGCCTCAAACTAATGGCAGAAGTGGATGTACGCTACAAAGGCAGCAATAATCAGCGGCTACTGGTGGAACTATGCCTCCTTCAGCTTGCACACCTGGCCACGGGAGCACCTGAAAAAAAAAAGTCTGAACCCAGTCAGAATCCTGCAAAGGAAAGTAGTGCGTACCCGGATTTGGGATCAAAAAGCTCGGGTAAACAGCCGGACCCGGAGGTCCCGCAAGCTACTCCTGTAACTGAAAACAAAGCTGTACAGCCAGCGGCTGCAGCGCAAGTTGCACAGGAAGTCAAAAAGCCGGCTACCCCCTCTAAACCTTATGAGGAAACGCCAGTAGCGGATTCGGCTGTGGCAGAACAAAATCCTAACAACAGGCTCAAACGCAAAAAGCGTGGTAGCTTTTCCATCTCTGATACGCTACAAGGTGACCTGACATCTGAGGAAGAGGATGAGGAAAAGGATGATACAGCCCCGAACCCGGAGCTACCAAAGGAGGATTTTGATGAAAATCGACTTCTCAACATCTGGAATGAATACCTGGAGATTGTAAAGAGTGAGGGACGCCAGAAAAACTTCACCAGCCTTAAGCATGCCTCTCTTAAAATCAAGGAGAATTTCACGGTTGAACTTCAACTCGAAAGTGATGTACAGGAAGCGTTCTTTAATGATGAGAAAAGCGAACTACTGCGGTTTATGAGAAGTAACCTCAACAATTTTTCCCTGCAGTTCGAGATCGTCAAAACAAAAGGCTCCACTACCAGGGAACCTTACAGCCCGCAGGAGAAATTTGAATACATGGTGAAGAAGAACCCTCACCTGTTGCTTCTTAAGCAAAAACTCAACCTTGACATAGAGTAAACCTCCCCTTCCCATTTGAAGGGGCCAGGCCTGCCTTTGATATTCTCTGAGCCGATTTATCCCTTCCGCATCTTCAACAAACAGTTTATTACTTTTGCCGTTCTTCACAATCAGGAGGTTTCTCAAGACCCTTCCTGACTATTTATTTTTCCATACCATCCGAAAACAAAAAGACAAAATGCCCAGTACTCCTAAAATTCTTTATACCAAGACTGACGAAGCTCCGGCACTTGCCACCCGATCATTTCTTCCCATAGTAGAAGCATTTACAAGATCAGCCGGAGTAGAAGTGGAAACACGCGACATTTCCCTTGCGGGGAGAATCCTTGCCCATTTTCCGGACAGGCTCACTCCCGAACAGCGTATCTCCGATGATTTAGGAGAATTGGGAGAGCTGGCAAAAACACCAGAGGCCAATATCATAAAGCTGCCCAACATCAGCGCTTCCTTGCCACAGCTGGAAGAGGCCATAGCCGAGCTACAGCAATTGGGGTACAATTTGCCGGATTACCCTAAAAATCCCCAAAGTGCAGAAGAGAAGGAGGCAAAGAAGAAATATGATAAGGTAAAAGGCAGCGCTGTAAACCCGGTGCTTAGGGAAGGTAACTCCGACCGTAGAGCCCCAAAGGCTGTAAAGGAATATGCCCGTAAACATCCTCATTCTATGGGTGAATGGAGTAAAGATTCCAAAACTCATGTGGCCAGTATGGACGGAGGGGATTTCTACGGCAGCGAAAAATCAGTAACTGTAGAGAATCCAACCAATGTAAGGATCGAATTTGTTGGTGCAGATGGGAAGTCAGCTGTTTTGAAGGAAATTATTCCCCTTCAGAAGGGTGAAGTGATTGACGGGGCTGTGATGCGTGCCAATGACCTGCGGCAGTTCTTAGATCAGCAGGTAACGGATGCCCGTGAAAAAGATGTGTTGTTTTCAATCCATCTTAAAGCCACCATGATGAAGGTCTCGGACCCGATCATCTTTGGCCATGCGGTAAAAGTGTTTTTCTCCAATCTTTTTGAAAAGCATGGAGAAGCTCTGCAATCAGCCGGGATAGATCCTAATCACGGGTTAGGCGACCTATTCAACAAACTGGAAAACCTGCCCCGGGAAATACAGCTGGCAGTTACTTCTGCAATAGAGGAAACGTATCAAAAAGGTCCGGACCTCGCAATGGTAAACTCCGATAAGGGGATCACCAGTCTCCATGTACCAAGTGATGTGATCATTGATGCTTCAATGCCGGCTATGATACGTGGTGGAGGTAAAATGTGGGATAAGAACGGGAAACCGCGGGATGCAAAAGCCGTAATACCGGATCGCTCCTACGCTGGAGTGTACCAGGAAACCATTGACTTCTGTAGAGAAAATGGAGCATTCGACCCCACTACAATGGGAAGCGTGAGTAATGTGGGACTGATGGCGCAAAAGGCGGAGGAATATGGCTCGCACGACAAGACATTTGAAATAAAAGAAAAGGGTACAGTTCGCATTACAAACGAGGCGGGCCAGGTGCTGATAGAGCACGAGGTAGAAAGTGGCGATATCTGGAGAATGTGCCAGGTAAAGGATGCTCCTGTTCAGGATTGGGTAAAATTGGCGGTAAATCGTGCCCGGGCTACCGGCAATCCGGCTATTTTTTGGTTGGATGAAAACCGTGCCCATGACTCGGAGCTCATTAAATAAGTAAATAAATACCTCTCCAATCACAAAACAGAAGGTCTAGATATCC
>CAZNMG010000271.1:0-3525 GCA_964574075.1 uncultured Owenweeksia sp. | reverse complement strand
CCAGTAGGCAAAATTAAGAAGACGGTATTTCTTTTTAAGAATTATTCCCAGGTTATATAAATCCCTTGACAAGTCATCATACAGCACCTGCTGATTTTTCTTCAGGTCGCTGAGGTAGCCTACGAATTTCTCCTTATCAATCTGCAAAAAGTTGCCGAAAAACAACAAGCTCGACTTTTTGTCCTTTATATCGTCTTCTGAGATTTCATTACCCGCGACCTTAGGCATAGCTGAGAACACAGCAAAGATGATAGCCATAAGTGAGGTAAGCATAAGCACAAAAACCGGGGCTATCACATTGAGGTTTTCCTGCATGGTAAATTTGCTGAGGCTAAGGCCGGCAGTACCAGCGGTAATCAGTATGGAAAGCACCAGGGTATTGATGCTGATGATCATATTGGCTTTACCATCTGCAATTTCGCTCATGCTGATATGGTTGCGAAGGGTGACCCTATAGATGGTGTCCACCCCGCGCCCAAAATCCTTTCCGGTTTTGTACCTGCGGGTTTTTCTTCTCGATTTGGTCAGTATCTCCCGCTGCTTGGCGATATTCTTGTTCTTCCGGCTGCCATATTCCTCAATGGCCCATAGGGTATAAAATTTCGTTTTCAGTTGCAGATTAAGCAGGTGGCGGTCCCACTCCTGGAGACTGTACTTTTTCTTTTCAAGTTTTTCCTGTTCCAGCCTTAACAGTTCCCCTCTTCTGAAAAACCTTTTGCGCCCGAGGAAGGACCAGTGAGCATCGTGAAGAATCTTTTCGAGATCGCTTTTTGGCTCGGCCTCATCCCGTGCATTAATAATTGTCTCCTCGATTTTTTTTATCCTTTCGGGGTCATAATTCTGTTCCTCAAGAAACTTTCGGGCCTCGGCAGCACTGCGCTTTTCATAGCCATCGTTGCCCTCGATGCGGCCCACATCGTGAAACCAGGCTGCCAGCAGTAGATCTTGTAATTGATCTTTGGGCAATTCAGCCTTTTTGCCCAGTTCTTCCGCCTGTTCCACCACCGCCTGGGTGTGCTCAAAATCATGAAAAATCAGATGGGGAGGCTGCTTGTCCAGAAGGAGGTGCTGCACATGACTATCAGCTTTTTCCAAAAGATCATTAATCTCTTTATTCTCTTTCATAAGTAGTACCTGAATGAGTGCCTGAAGTAGGGAAGGCTATTTTTTAGGTATGCCTTAAATATCCGCTGATACCCCCGTAATGTTCACGGGGTCCACCTTTTATGAGCTTTCCTTCCCTGAATTATTACCGCTGGTATTGCGGCTCCGGTTACTTCTCTTAAACGGCTTATTACCTGCCGACCCTTTCGGATTATTTCTGCCGCCTCCTCTGTTTTGCCCGGAAAAATTTCTTTTGTTTCCCCGGGAGCTGCTGCGTCCCCGGTTTTCACGGCTCACATTCCACTCCGGGCCTGTGCCGATGTTCGCAGGGGGCTGAAGTTTTTCAAACTCCCGGTCAATAAAGCGCTCAATCCGCTGAAACTTAAACATATCATCCTCATTAATGAGGGTGATGGCCAGCCCTTTTGTGGCAGCACGGGCGGTTCGGCCTACACGGTGCACATAATCTTCGGCATCATTGGGTACGTCATAATTCAAAACAAGACCGATATCCTTAATGTCAATACCACGGCTCAATACATCCGTAGCCACTACAATGCGCGTTTGGCGGGCCTTAAATCTCAGCAGTACTTTTTCACGGGTCTCCTGGTCGTAGTCCGAAGAGAGACCTTCTACATTATAGTTACGTGCTTTAAGCGTACGCGTTACCTGCTCCACTTTTCGCTTGGTGGAGCAAAAAATAATTATGGTCTTGAAGTTTTCGTGATCAGAAATTATGTGCTTAACGAGGTTGGTTTTCTGGCTCTCGTGCGCCAGATATACTTCCTGGGTTACACCCTCGGCTGGTTTGGAAACCGCCAGGTTGATCTCCTCCGGATTTTTCAGGATCTCATGTGCCAGTTTCCTGATCTTGGGCGCCATTGTAGCGCTAAACAAAAGGCTCTGCCGGTTTTTAGGCAGCTCCTTTATTATGCGGATAATGTCATCATAAAAACCGATATCCAACATCCGGTCTGCTTCATCAAGAATAAGGTGTTTTACCTGGCTGAAGTCTACATAGCCATTACTGATGTGGGAGAGAAGACGGCCCGGAGTGGCAATAATAATATCGGCTCCGTTAGAAAGTGCCTTTCGTTCATTTTCCCAACTTACACCGTCACCACCACCATATACCGCAAAGCATTCGGTATGGGTAAAGTAAGCCAGACCCTGTACCTGCTGATCGATCTGCATGGCAAGTTCGCGCGTGGGTACAAGCACCAGGGTATTAGTGCCCTTTATCTTTTCTTCGGCAATTTTGTGAAGAATAGGGAGAATGAAGGCCGCGGTTTTTCCGGTGCCGGTTTGGGCACAGCCTATAACATCGCTGTTTTTCATGATCACGGGGATGGCTTTCTCCTGTATGGCCGTGGCCTCCTCAAAGTTCATATATCCAATAGCCTCCAGTAATGCATCATTGAGGCCGAATTCAGTAAATTTCATAAAATGGTAAATCGATTAGTGTCAGCGTTCACGTTGAATAACGGACGCCCGGAGCAGTCGTTCATAAGCTGCTAAGATATGGATTTGACCTTTGCTCTCAACAGGCTGTGCTTCAGCTGATACGTTGCCCGTTTTCAACCTCCCTTTCCGGCTGTAAAAGCGTTACTTTTCCATCATCACCTACAGCGCCCAATACCAGGCAGCCGCTCATAAAATTGGCGATCTGCCTGGGCGGGAAGTTCACAACCGCCACCACCTGTTTATCAAGCAACTCCTCAGGCTGATAGAGGTCAGTAATTTGTGCGGAGGATTTTTTTACCCCCAGCTCAGCACCAAAATCTATGGTTAGCTTGTAGGCTGGTTTTCGTGCTTCTTTAAAGATCTCCGCTTTAATAATTGTCCCTGTGCGGATCTCAATTTTCTCGAAATCGGCCCAGTTGATCTTATTCATAGTGTGGCAAAAACTCCTATTTGTTGAGGAAGGATGAATACATCCACACCAGCTTTTCCTGCTGACGGATATAATCGCTCATCAGGGCATTGGTGCCTTCGTCATCAATCTCCGCAGAAAGTTCAAGGATCTTTCTTTGCTTGCGCAAAAGAATACTGAAGCTGTCCAGGATATTGCTCACGGCTTTCCTTCCGTCACTTACCTCTTTACTTTCCTTTATCTTGGAAGTGTTACCATACTCGGAATAATTATGTTCCGGTGTGTGGCCAAGGGTAAGGATCCGCTCTGCTACCTCGTCTATCTTTTCAAAAAGATCGGTGTATAGTTCCTCGAATTTCAGGTGAAGCTCGAAAAATTTCTCCCCGGTTATATTCCAGTGGTAGCCGCGGGTATTCTGATAAAACAGGCTATAGTTTGCCAGCAGGTCATTCAGGTTATCAGCCAGTTCGCTGCTCTTTTTCTTATCGAGCCCAATTACACTCAAATTGTCCATATCTATTTTTGATGTTTTTATTAATTCTCCACGA
>CAZNMG010000270.1:0-4541 GCA_964574075.1 uncultured Owenweeksia sp. | reverse complement strand
GCGGGGAAGAAGGAATCATAGCCCAGGTACTTGAAACCTGGAATAAAACTCCAGGTTTGGCCGTTGTCTGTGGAATATTGAAGGTAAGCCTCATTAAAAAGGTTGAGCTTGGCAATATGCCTGAAGCTCAATCTCAGATGTTGATGGCCTACCGTGCTGAAAGAAGATGTTTCAAAATAGACTACCGAGGGTGAAGCGCTTCCCTTAAGGTGATAAATTCCGGAATCGGAAAGGGCAGGGATCAAGGTATCATTACCCAGAAGGGTGGCGCTGCCGCTTACGAGGCCTGTTGTAATTTGAGAAGTACCGGCCGGGTCGTTAAAATCTTCAAAGAATAAGGTGGTTTGTGCCGGTAGGAGAAAGGAAGACAAGAGAAGGCAGGGGAGTAAAATATTTTTCATAGAGGGCGAGGGTTATCCAAACGGAATAAGGCTGTAGTAATTTTCTGATATTAATTCTGAAGTGAAAATTTTGATAGAAGCATTTACTTATTTAGTCTTTTGAAATGCTCACTATTTAGTAATACGAAGTTAATTATAGAAGTCTGGTTGGTAAGTAGTTAAAAGTCGAAGCATATGGTTTTTTTAGAAGATCTATAGGGTAGCAATATAAACAAGAAAAGTTATGTTAAATGTTAATAACCGAAGCAATGTAGGATCGGGCCCCGTGCGGTGCAAAACGTGGCCTTTGAATTATTCTGGCGATTCAGCGTATTTGCAATAACTTAGTCGCTCCTTTAAATTTGCCATCATTTTTTAAAACCCAGAGCTAATGTCATTTTCAATGAAACACCTGTTGCGTCCATTTCTTACTGCTATTCTGGCTCTTGCACTAGTAGCACCTATCCATGCCCGGGAGGGTATGTGGATACCTTACCTCCTCTCCCAGCTCAATGCCAGCGAAATGACAGCTATGGGCATGGAAATATCCGCAGCGGATATTTACGCTGTAAATAACTCTTCATTGAAGGATGCCATAGTTCATTTTGGCGGAGGTTGTACGGCAGAGCTCATCAGTGACAAGGGGCTTCTTCTTACCAACCATCATTGTGGCTATGGCCGTATTCAATCGCATAGTTCTGTGGAGAATGATTATTTAAAGAACGGTTTCTGGGCCATGTCGGCCGAAGAAGAACTGGCTAACCCGGGCCTCACAGCCTCTATTGTAAAATACATGGAAGATGTCACCAATAAGGTTTTGGAAGGGGTAACAGCTGACATGGGTACTGAAAAACGCGAGGAGATCATAAAGGCAAATGCGGAGACACTTATTGCATTGCATCCTGCGGAATACCAGGTGGAGGTAAGGCCTTTCTTTTACGGCAATCAATACATCCTCATAGCCAAGGAGGTTTTTAAAGATGTGCGTCTCGTGGGAGCACCTCCCTCATCAATAGGCAAGTTTGGAGCCGATACTGACAACTGGGTGTGGCCGCGACATACAGGCGATTTCTCACTCTTCAGGGTGTATGCCGGGCGCGACAATAAGCCTGCTGAGCATTCTGATGAAAATATTCCCTATCAACCTGTAAAGCATTTGAAGATCAATCTCTCCGGCTTCCGAACGGGTGATTTCACCATGATATATGGCTTTCCAGGACGCACATTTGAATACCTTCCTTCCAATGAAATTGAAAACATAATTGAGATCTATGACCCTGCCCGTATTGCTATACGGGATGAGTTATTGGCCATTCTCAACAAAAAGATGCGCGAAAGTGACGAAACCCGAATTCAATACGCATCAAAATATGCCAGCATCAGCAACTCGTGGAAAAAATGGATTGGTGAGGTAACGGGCTTAAAGCAGACCGATGCGGTGGCTAAAAAGCGTGCCCTTGAAGAACGATTTACAGCAGCCCTGGCTCAAAAGGCAGAATGGCAAACCCGCTACGGTGATGTGTTACCCCGTCTTAAGGCATTATACGATAAGCGGAAGCCGATAATGCTGGAGAGGTATGTCTATCTTGAAACGAACTACTATGGGTCGGAGTTGATCCGCCATTTACTTGGCTATAGAAACCTAATGGAACTCTACCAGGCCGGTGAAGAGGAGAAGTTAAAGGCAGCAGCGGCTGAAAAGGCAAAAGGGCTCAACAGCTTCTATAAGGATTATGATATCGCTCTCGATAGGAAAGCCATGAAGGCCCTGCTACCAATTTACCTAAATGCCCTGCCAGCCAATACTGACCAGGAGATGCTTCAGGAGCTTAAGGAAGAGGATGCAGATGACCGCAATGAATTCATTGATGAACTCTATGAGGATCTCGTTCTGCTGGAGGATACAGCCAAATGGCGTAGCTGGCTCCTGGAGGATCCCGAAAAGGCAATGAAGAAACTGGCGAAAAGTGATGCGATGGAACTCACTATGGCCGGGTGGAACTATTACAAAAACACCCTCAGTCCGCAGACAACTGCTATTGACAATGAAATTGAAGACCTGCAAAGAATATACGTGGAAGCTTTGGGAACAGTGTTCGATGATATGCGCCTGTACCCCGATGCCAACAGCACCCTTCGGGTTTCCTACGGCAAAGTGCACGGATACCAACCACGGGATGCTGTGGAGTATGAGCCCCAGACTTACCTTAGTGGGGTAATTGCCAAATACATACCTGGTGATTATGAGTTCGATCTTCCTAAAAAGCTGATAGAGCTGTATGAAACCAAAAACTATGGCCGCTACGCCCAGGGCGAAAAAATGCCGGTGTGCTTTATTGCTTCCAACCATACAACGGGCGGAAACTCCGGAAGCCCGGCTTTAAATGGAAGGGGAGAATTGATAGGGCTTAATTTTGACCGGACCTGGGAAGGCACTATGAGTGATTACCATTATGACATCAGCCTGTGCCGCAACATCATGGTTGATATTCGCTATGTCCTTTTTATAGTGGATAAATTTGCGGGGGCCGGTTACCTGGTGAATGAAATGGATATTGTAACAACTCCTGCCCGTGATCCCCGTATTCCGGTTTCAGAGGATGCTCCGGGGCCTGTTGTACCGAATTGATTGGAAATGTATTACGTACAGTGTACAAAGTACTATGTACCGCGTACAAGTACCCCTTTGATTTACATCCCCTGAAGGATAAATATCGCGGGCTTTTTTTCCAGGTCGGGTATGTTGTGCTTCCACCAACTGATGGGAGCTGTTTTTATGTATTCGGTGGGAAGGGTTACTTCGCGGGCAATACAAAGCTGGGTACCTTCCAGACAATATTGCAGTAGATCATTGAGGAGCTTATGATTGCGATAGGGGGTTTCCATGAAAACCTGCGTTTGCCTGCTGCTGCGGCTCCACTTTTCCAGGTCTATTATTCGTTTCTTTCGCTCTTGCTTTTCTATAGGCAGGTAGCCGCTGAAGGCGAAATTCTGCCCGTTTAGGCCGCTGGCCATCATAGCCAGCAAAATGGAGGAAGGACCTACCAAAGGCACAACCCTGATCCCTTTTTCATGTGCTATGCGCACAACGTCAGCGCCAGGGTCGGCAATACCAGGGGCACCGGCTTCCGAAATAATACCCACCGTACGGCCGTGCATGCAGGGATCGAGGAACGTAGGAACTTCTTCCGCCTCGGTATATTTATTCAGCACATTGATCACCAGACGATCCTGCGCCTTACCCGGCATCACTTTTTTGATGAATGCCCTCGCAGTTTTTTCATTCTCTACCACATAGTGGTGCGTGATGTCAATCACCTTCTTTAATGCAAGGGGTAATACTTCCAATGGTTCTACCTCTCCGAGCAATGAAGGTATTAAGTAGAGCTTTCCGTAAGAGTCAGAGTTTTGCATGTTTCAGTTTTTCAACAATACGGTCTGTTGCTTTATCGAGCATGGTGTATACATTTTCAAAACCCATATCACCTCCAAAATAGGGGTCAGGTACTTCGCTGTTGCTGCCCGGCTCCAGCTCATTGAGCAGGTAATCTACCTTGGCCCTGTCGTTATCATTCCGCGCGAGCTTCATCACATTTTGATAATTGCTTTGATCCATTACATATATCTTGTCAAAGCGTTCAAAATCATCCGCGCTGAACTGCCTTCCCCTAAGATCAGAGATGTTGACACCATATTTGCGTCCTATCTGTATAGAACGTGGATCTGGGGCCTCATCCACATGATAGGCTGAAGTGCCTGCACTATCGGTTTCCCACCCCAGCTCTTTTACCTTTTTCCGCAGTAGCCCTTCGGCAAGCGGGGAGCGGCAAATGTTCCCAAGGCAAACCATTAAAATTTTCATCGTGTCCTGTTTTGAATATTGAGGTTTTACGAATTCCTTATAAGTTAACTGATGGAATTGCCGAATTGCCCCGTTTGTTCAACGAAAGTAGAAAAGCATGTGGAAAAATAAGCACGGAGGGAAGCATTAGGCTCCGAGCAATGAGCAATAGCTAAGGAAGGGCCACACAAAAAGCTGCCTTTTGATTTAAAGTATGTAGGCAGAAAATCTACCGGCAAGCTTTATCAAAAGGCAGCTTCTAATAAAAATAAAATTACTACTGTAAGGTTAGTTTTTTTCGCAGATCCTCCACATAATTT
>CAZNMG010000269.1:0-5575 GCA_964574075.1 uncultured Owenweeksia sp. | reverse complement strand
TGGCTATGCAGCCCATATCCTAAGTTTATACTCTGCTGTTCATTAATGTTAAAGCTCGCACCAAACCGGGGCTCAATGCTATAGTTACCGCTGGACTGAAGGAACATGCTGTGCAGCCCTGTGTTGAATTCCCATTTATCACTGGGCCTGAACTGCCAGTTTACATAGGGCTGATAAAGCATATCAGACGCGTGGTGATCACGGTAACTCCTGAAAGCTGAAAGAGAGCCATCATATCCCGAATCAGCCAGCGCAAAGTTTTTCAAGGTGACAAAAGCACCGGCCCGTATTACATGGCGCACATTAAATTTTTTGTTGAGGAAGGCGCTTAACTGGATGTTATCTTCAACAAATTCCTGGCGGTACACAGGCGTTATGATCTCTCCTGTGAGGTCAAGCGTATCCACATCAGTGTAGTTACGGATTGTTGAAGCTGCCACCGTAAGCTTTGAATAGAGGTCATTGCTGAAAAAGTACTGATGTGATGCGCCCAGTACTCCTGTATTCACACGGTTTCGCAAATCCTGATCATTGCTGTAAAACCCGCCATCTTCGTCCTCCTCATTTTCGCTATCCAAAAATTCGATGGAGCTGATCCCTCCCAATGCAAAAACCTCAATCGTTCCCCGCCTGCGACTGGGAAAGTGCAGCTTCATACTTAGATCCTGGTAGTAGGGAATGGCGGTGCCGGTTCCAAAATCAATGCCCATGGCCGATAAAACCCCCAAAGTGGAGTAACGATAATTGAGCAGGTAGGAAGATTTGTGTTCGCGGCTTATTGGTCCCTCCGCGCCAAACTCCAGTCCATTAAACCCCATCTGCCCTAAAAATTCATGCTTTTCATAATTGCCATTGCGCATACGCAGATCAAATACTCCTGAAATCCCGTCTCCATATTCGCTGGGAAAGGCCCCTGTAAGAAAATCAGAGTTAGCCAGTACATTGTTGTTCAACATACTCACAGGACCTCCGGTGGCGCCCAATCCTCCAAAGTGATTCGGGTTGGGGATATCAATTCCCTCCAAACGCCAGATCAGGCCACCGGGAGAGTTTCCACGGATAACAATATCATTGTTGGCATCGTTGGAACGCTGTACCCCGGCAAAGTTGGCCGCCATTTTTGAAACATCCTGAAGCGATCCGGCAAAACGCATGGACTCTTCTATTGAAAAGGTACGCCCTGAAACATTCACCCTTTCGTTTTGCACCCGCTCCTTTTGCTGCTTATCCTTTACCACCACCTCCTGTAGCTGTTCCACCTTTTCCCGCAAGCCTACATTCAGTACCAGTTCCTTGGAACTCAAAAGCTCCAGATCGTTAAGAGTTACAGGTTCGTAACCAATGAAGCTGAAGCCGATAGAAATACGGCCCACCTGGATGTTTTCCAACAAAAAATAACCATCAGCGTCAGTTACTGTGCCGCGGTCCGTACCTGGTATCCACACGTTTACTCCCGGCAGTGGAACTTCACTCTGCTGGTCAGTAACACGGCCTCTTATGTTTTGGGTCAAATTGTTTGTGCCACTGGCAAAGGTCATGTACCAGCTCAGCAGGCTAAGGATCAGAAATTTGGTTTTCATGGTTAAAGAAGGAATGATCACAAGGTCATTCTTATGATTTAGTTTTTCGCGGCAAATGTGCAACGGAAAATCCTAATTTCCTGCTATCAGATCCTGAGGGGATAATGCTTATCTCTTTATGAATTTATGGGTTGATGACCCATTTTCGCTCCTGAAACTGAGCAGGTAAAAGCCCGGGGGAAGATGGGAGATTATTAGTTGATGCTGCTGGCCCTGCACTGACTCTTCCAGTACGATTACCCCGGCTGAATTTATCAATTGAAGATTTCCTTTCCGGCTCTCCGAAAGTTCAATATTCAAATGGTCCTTTACAGGATTAGGACTAAGGTTGACCACGAAACCGGCTTCAGGAAGTGAAAACACTGCAGGTGTGATCTCAATTTCAGCTCGCCCACACAGGTTGTACAGGGCGTTTTGTCCGGTACTGCTATTTTGATTGTACTCATATATACGCACAACATATTGGCTGCCAGCTGCCAAACCGGTAACATCCACAAAATTTTGGAACCCATCGTGAACCACAAAATTATTGTTGCCAAGATCTACTCCCTGGCCAAAATTATCGTCTGCCACATAGTTTACACCATCCACAGGAAATGCATCGGCCGCGTTTTTGGGTTTTACCACCACAAGCCTTTTGTCTCCATCGCCATTGGTCCAGTTGATGTTCACACCGCCATTGGCGGCACCACCATGGTTTATATTGGTTGGTGCAGTGGTAGGTGTAGCCAGGAAATCAACGGTAGGCGTAGCGCCAAACCCTGCAATGCAGTTCCAGGGAAGGTTGTCCAGATCGGACCAGAAGTTATTGGAAAAACTGCGCTTGTTCATAATAAACGCCCATACATATCCACCTGAGTCCCGTACTATAATACTGGCCGCACCATCGAGGGAGCCGGTGTGCCACCAATTGCCAAAGGAATTAACTGACCACCCTTTGGCATAGTTGGCAAATACACTTGATGGAGTAACCATCAGGTTGCGGGTGCTGGCGTTAAGAATGTCGGGTTTAGAATTAAAGCCATCCACTGCCAGTACCAGTCGCACCAGATCCCGTGCGGTAGCAATCCAGCCTCCATGGGCACTCATCGCCTCCAGCACCCATCCACCGTATTCCCAGGGTACAGACTGGCCGGTGCCAAAGGCCGAGAGCTGGGAGCCACCATTGCCGGTATACTCTACTTCACGTTCCATTTTTTCTGATAAAAGGCTTTTACCAATGTGCATATCACACACTCCGATGGCGCTGAAAATTTCGGTTTCCAGGTAATCTTGGTAGCTCATCCCACTGACTTCCTCAATTATTTCCCCCAAAACGAGGTAACCGATATTGGAGTAGTGATAGTTGGTGCCGGGCGCATGCTCCAGCCCTTTTTCCATCAGAAATTTGATGTGCATTTCCTCATTTACGGGATTGGGTTCGCCTAAGCTGTGGGTAACATGGAGCGGAAAGCCTATAGGGTCGCAGTGGCCGGGGTTGAAGGAATAAGGAGTGGCTGCACCATTTACGCAGCTTATGTTGCGGTCCCAGCCAGCCGTGTGCTCCAGCAGATGTTGCACGGTGATATCGTTAATGCGGTTGTCTGCTACAGTGGCTGTTGAAAGATAAGTATGATTAGCCAGTAATCCATTGGTCCCAAACACTTTGTCGCTGAGGTTTAGCTGAGCGTTTTCCACCATTTTCATGATGGCAATAGCCGTAATAGGTTTGGAAACACTTGCGATTCTAAAAAGATGATGGGGCTGCACAGAGTCGGTTTGTGCAATATCGTGGTAACCGAAGCCCTTCATATAAATAAGCTTTCCATTCTTGGCAATGGCCAGGGTTGCTCCCGGTATGGAATATTGATTGAGGAAGTTGTTTACCAGATTATCACAGCTTTGAAGCTGGGGAACACCCAGGCCCGTTTGTGAAAAAGCGGGAAAAGCGAGGGTGCAGGCAATTGCGAGGCGGAAAAGGTTTTTCATTGGTCAGGGTTTTAAAGCTTTGATGCAGCCGGTAAAGCAGCCGGTTAAAAGTAGCTTTAAAACCAGAAATAAAAAACCGGATCAGGCCATTTCTTCCTTCTTCAAAATAGGTTCAAGTAGCTTTAGGGCCTGATCCACTGATTTTACCTCTCCAAAAGAAAGGAACAACTTGTTGTTCTTTTCCTTCATCTGCGCTTTGGGCTGATCCTTCAAAAAGTGAAGCACCTTTTGAAACCTGAGGCTGCTGTAAAAAGGTGATTGCTGGTCTGAAATGAAATATCCGATCAACCGGTCCTGCTTCAGTACGATTTTTTCAAAACCGATTTCCCTGCCCATCCAGCGCAGGCGTACGGAGTTCATCAGTTCATAAACCTCTTTGGGTGCCGGTCCGAAACGGTCGATCAGATCCTGCTCAAATGCATAAAGCTGATCCGCGTTTTCTACACCATCGAGTGCCTGGTAAAGGCGTAAACGCTCTTCCACCTTGTTCACATAAGTGTCGGGAATAAGAATTTCGAGGTCGGTATCTACCTGGGTGTCGTCCACAAAATCCTTTTTCTTCTGTTCATCCGCATACAGCTCCTTAAATTCTCCGGCTTTGAGTTCTTCAATGGCTTCTGCCAGAATTTTTTGATAGGTATCGAAACCAATGTCGGCTATAAAACCGCTTTGATTGGCACCTAAAAGATCACCTGCACCGCGGATCTCAAGATCTCGCATAGCGATATGGAATCCGCTGCCCAGGTCGCTGAACTGTTCGATGGCCGTGAGCCGCTTTCGCGCTTCGTCCGTAAGCGAAGAGAGGGGAGGGGCAATCAGCTTACAAAACGCCTTTTTGTTGCTGCGCCCAACGCGTCCGCGCATCTGGTGCAGATCACTGAGGCCAATATGGTGAGCGTTGTTGATGACAATGGTGTTGGCATTTGGTACATCGAGCCCGTTTTCAATGATGGAAGTAGCCACCAGCACATCAAAGTGACCATTGATGAAGCTGAGCATCAGTTCTTCCAGCTTTTTTCCCTCCATCTGCCCGTGGCCAATTCCCACCTTGGCATCAGGCACCATACGGTTGATCATCCCTGCAACTTCCTTGATATTTTCCACCCGGTTATGCACAAAAAACACCTGGCCACCACGGCTCATTTCATACATAATGGCATCGCGCACCATCTCTTCTTGAAATGGTACTACCTGAGTTTCTATAGGATGGCGATTGGGCGGGGGAGTGGTCATTACACTAAGATCCCGGGCCTGCATAAGGCTGAACTGCAGGGTGCGGGGAATGGGAGTGGCAGTGAGCGTCAGGGTATCAATATTCACCTTCAGGTTTTTGAGCTTGTCTTTTACCCCAACTCCGAATTTTTGTTCCTCATCAATAATGAGCAGGCCGAGGTCCTTAAATTTCACATCCTTCCCTACAAGCCGGTGTGTGCCGATAACAATATCCAGTTTTCCGTCTTCCAGTTTCTTCAGGATTTCTGTTTGTTCCTTTTTGGTACGGAAACGATTGATATAGTCAATGTTGCAGGGAAGATCTTTAAGGCGTTCACTAAAGGTTTTAAAATGCTGAAATGCCAGGATGGTTGTGGGCACGAGAACCGCAACCTGCTTGCTATCGCATACCGCCTTAAAAGCAGCGCGAATGGCAATTTCGGTTTTACCGAAACCCACATCACCACACACCAGGCGGTCCATAGGAGTAGGCGCTTCCATATCGGTCTTTACCTCGGCAGTCGCCTTTATCTGGTCTGGTGTATCTTCATAAATGAAAGAAGCCTCCAACTCATGTTGAAGATAGGTGTCGGGCGAAAACTGGAATCCGGGGCTCGCTTTGCGTTCAGCATACAGCTTTATAAGATCGAAGGCCACTTCCTTTACCCGGGTTTTTGCCTTGGCCTTGGTTTTTTGCCAGGCGCCCGAACCTAGTTTATGCGTTACCGGGGTAGTTCCCTCCTTGCCGTTGTAGCGGGCAATCTTGTGAAGGGAGTGAATGCTGATGTATAGCACATCCCCACCATTGTAAATCA
>CAZNMG010000268.1:0-4375 GCA_964574075.1 uncultured Owenweeksia sp. | reverse complement strand
GGGCGAGGCCTGAGCTATATTGTCAGCTGTAGGGGATGCTTCTTCGGTGGGAGTTTCATTTGCACCTGATCGTAAACGTTGATCAGGGTTTTCTGCCGGGGTGGATACGATTTCAGCAGGTGCTTCGGTGCCGCTGATATTTGTAATATCTTCCTTCTGGGAGGGAGCGACAGGGGAGGGGGAAAAATAAGCCAGTGGAGCTACCAGGGCAGCAAAAATAAGAATGGCAGCTACTGTACGCCAGTAGAAGAATCCTGTTTTTACAGCCTGATCATTGAGTATGCGTTCCATCGCCTCCCAGTTTTGTGCATTAAAGGGGAGGTCGCGGTGCAGCAGCTTTTCGCTGAATAATTTGTCTAATTCCTTTTCCGTCATAGCATCACGGCCACGTGGTTCAAAAATTTCCTCATCATCTCCTTGAGCTTTTTACGGGCACTACTCAGGTGCCATTTGCTTGTGCCTTCGCTCATGGCTAATTGCTCGCCTATTTCCTTGTGGTTGTAGCCGTCAATCACATACAGGTTGAATACTTTCTGGCTTACAGGGGGTAAACTCCGGATCATATTCTGAAGGTCCTCGGCATCAAACTTACGGTCCGCCTCATTGTAGGTCATTACCGTTAGTGGCGCCTGATCCAGGGGCTCTTCGTAGTAATCGAGTTTACTGCGGCTGTTTTTCCGGTACTCGTCTATCTGTGTATTTATGGCTATCCGCCTTATCCATGCCTCAAACGGGGCCTGGCTATCGTAGCGGTGCAGGTTGGTCAGGATTTTATAGAACACTTTGTTGAGCATGAATTCGGCATCTTCCTTATTCCTTTCATACCGAAGGCATACCGATAGGAGAACACTGTAGCAGCAACGGTAGAGCTCAAACTGAGCCCTTCGCTCGCCATTTCTGCATGCCTCTAACAGGTTTTCCTCAACGTTCATAATTCTATAAAAAAACCGGGAAGGCCAATTTACTGAAAATCAGCCTGCCCGGTCCAACCGAACAATTAACCACAGGTACTTCGACATTTATATAAATCTTAGGGTTATAGCGTTGCTTCAATGGTAGTCACGTTTCTCAGGGCCTCAGGGTTGGGTGGCAGGCAAAAAAAATTCCCGGGCAAACCGGGAATCTGAATTAGTATACGGATGTAGCGGGTTATTATTCCAGGGCGATTTCAAACTGGGTGAGGTCTATAAACTCTGATACCCTTTCCTGCATTTCCGCTTTATTTATCTGGGCAATGCGTTCGGTTCCAAATTTCTCCACACAGAAAGAGGCAAGGGCGGATCCATAGATCACGGCACGCTTCATATTTTCAAAGGAGATATCGCGTGAATGGGCAAGGTAACCAATAAAACCTCCGGCAAAGGTGTCACCGGCCCCGGTGGGATCAAACACCTCTTCGAGAGGGAGGGCGGGTGCAAAGAAAACCTGGTTTTCCCCAAAGAGCAAAGCACCGTGTTCACCTTTTTTTATGATGAGGTATTTCGGTCCCAGCTTCGCGATTTTCTGTGCGGCCTTTACGAGGGAATATTCGCCACTCAGCTGCCGTGCCTCCTCGTCATTTACGGCCAGCACATCCACCTTTTTAAGTACCTGCATTAGTTCGTCCCAGCTGTTGTCCATCCAGAAATTCATGGTGTCCATGACCACTATTTTGGGGCGCGCATTCATTTGGTCCAGTACCTTCATCTGTACGGCAGGAGTGAGGTTGCCTAGCATCAGAAATTCGCTGTCCCTGAACTTTTCAGGCACTATCGGGTCGAAATCCGCTAAAACGTTGAGCTGGGTATCCAGGGTATCACGCGTATTCATATCGTTGCGGTATTTCCCTTTCCAGAAAAAGGTTTTGCCGCCCTCTACTATTTTTATACCATCGGTGGAAATCCCTCTGCTTCTGAAATCCTCAAGGTGCTTTTGCGGAAAGTCGTCACCTACTATGGATACGATGTTGATGTCGTCCATAAAATTGGCGGCAGAAAGGGAAGCATAGGTGGCGGACCCGCCCAATATTTTTCCCGATTCACCAAAGGGGGTAATCAGTTCATCAAAGGCCACTGTACCCACTACTAATAAGCTCATTTTGCTGTTTTAAAAAGTTTGGGCAAATATTGTGTAATTTGCGGAAAGGTACTAATATTGCAGCCCCAAATTCACGGGAAGAAATTCCTCCTTTCCCGATAGCTATCGGGGCAGTTGGTCAGCGTAAAATAAAAACAAAATTCCTCCTTAGCTCAGTTGGTTAGAGCATCTGACTGTTAATCAGAGGGTCCTTGGTTCGAGCCCAAGAGGAGGAGCTTGAAAATGAAGGAGTTACACGTAAGTGTGGCTCCTTCTTCTTTTTTGATACATACCAGATACATACATTTTGCACTTGGGGTAAGGGATGCCTTGTGGTGATATTAGCGTCAAAGAGGATCACATTAGAGGATATCAAAGCCTTTTATAATGCCCGTCTTAAAAGCATAGTGTGTAATATCCACTGAATTTTTGGCGTTGATTTTAGACAGGATATGCTTCCGGTGCGAATCCACGGTATGAGTGCTGATGCACAATTCCTCAGCAATTTCCTGGCTGCTATTGCCATTCGCAATCAGTCGAACCACATCTTTCTCACGTTGCGATAGTTCCACGGTAGGGAAGGGCTTGGAATAATACTGAGCTTCAAAATTTGCTTTCATTATCTCAGTACTGAAGTAGCCTGAACCCTTGGATATTTGATCAATGGCCTTTAAAAGCTCAACACGGCCTGAATTTTTGAGGATATAACCGTCTGCACCTGCCTCGAGGAGTTTGTTTACAAACTCTTTCCTGTGATGCATGCTAAGAATGAGTACTTTGATCTGTGGATAAAGAGATTTGATGTCTGTTGTGACTTCGATGCCGTCTTTATTGGGCATATTTATATCTACGATGACCAGGTCTGGTTTCGGTGAGAATTGTAAACGGTTGAGCAATTCCACTCCATCGTGGACCTGGTCAATGATTTGGATGTGGTCTTCTCCTTCCAGCAATGCTCGAATCCCATCCAGGATCATCTCATGGTCATCAGCCAGTATTAGTTTTAACTTCTTCATGGGGTATTTCGAGTTGTATGACAAAGCGGCTTCCTTCACCCGGTTTGGATACTATGTGAAAAAGTCCATCTACTGATGCCACTCTTCTTTGGATATTCTTGAGTCCGAGTCCTTGTTTAACCTGCTCTTGCTCAAAGCCTTTTCCGTTATCTTCAACAATGAGTTTTAAAGTCGTGTGATGTTGCGTAAGCCGTATCCTCAACCTTGAAGCATCAGAATGGCGAATAGCATTACTCACCAGCTCCTGAGTGATCCGGAATATCTGGAGTTCAATATTTGATTCCAAAGGGGGAGTGTCGTCATCAATTATTAATTCTACTTGCAGCCTGTCGTTTATTTCCAGGCTTTCTTTCAGATCCTTTAAAGCCGCAACCAACCCCAGCTTGACCAGTACTCCGGAAACCAAATTATGAGAAATGCTCCGGGTATCTTCAATTGCCCGGTCCAGTAGGCTTTGCCCCTTTCCCAAATAATTAAGAGCCCCAGGGTTTTTACCGCTAGCTGCTTCAAACTGCATTCGGGCAGCAGCAAGGGTACTCCCAAGTCTGTCATGCAAGTCTTCGGCAATACGTATGCGCTCTTTTTCCTGGCCTGCCAACATGGCCCTGGCGGATTCAAGTTTTTTGGATCTTTTCAGTTCAAGAATCTTCTGCTGTTGAATCTTCTCTTTTTGCTTTCGTATCACTGCTTTTAATCGCTGCCGCAAATAGTAGGTGATGAATACTGCAAGTAGCCCCACCGTAAATATGCTTCCAAGCCATGTAAGCCGGGTGCGCTGCGTTTCTGACCGCACAAGTTGCAGTTCTTTTTCCAGGTTCTCGGATTTTTGCCGCTCGATCATCTCCTTTTGTTTGGCTGTCTGATATCGGACATTGAGTTCCTCTGTCTTAAACTCGACATTGAGCAGACTATCTTTGATGGTGATGTAGTTCTCTAAATGAGTCAGGGCATTTTGGTACTGACTACTCCGGGCGTATAAGTTATATAGATGTTCTTGAACAAGGGCTTTTTGAACAAAATTCTTCGCCAATGTGGATATTGAGTCTGCCTCTTCAAGGAGAGTAATGGCTTTAGAGGTATTAGTTTGTTGAATAATACCGGCCAGGTTTATGTTAGTCACTATCCAATCTCTATAATTACGTTCTTTAATGAAGGCTTTCCGAGCAAGTTGATGGCAAACGATAGCACTGTCCAGATTACCAAAGCTTTCATATATCAATCCTATATTGGAGATAACCTTAGGTAAAAGCACTGTTTCGCCAACACTTTTAAAAAGTACTGAACTTAACTTGAAACACTTTAAT
>CAZNMG010000267.1:0-4145 GCA_964574075.1 uncultured Owenweeksia sp. | reverse complement strand
TTCTCGGAAAGATCACCCTTATCGCGTGCTTCACCAATCTGCTGTGAAATGCGCGGGCGCTCCACATTTTTCATGTGCTCGAGTTGATCCTTAAGCTTTTGCAAGCCCTCCTTTGTATAGTAATTTACTGCCATATCATACTCCATTAAAAAATAAACGCAAAAAAGACCATGAACTGGCCTTTTTTGCGAATGTAAATTTATGAAATTTTGTTACACCACTGACGCTTACAAGCTAAAGCTTACGCCAATAGAGTGTACTCCATCAAATTGTCTGGTGGGGCGAAAAGAATAGTCCAGGATAAATTTACTGTTACCCAGGGGAACATCTAAGGACATACCAGCAGCCAAACCTGTAAACACTGTAGTGGTCTGGTCGTTCACCCGATTGTCAAGGAAAGTATAACCCGCTCTGAAGACCACCAGTTCCTTTAAAGCGTATTCGGCACCAAGAGTATATTGATCCTTCTCAAAAGAATTGGATTGAAAGGCACCGGCAAACGTAAGGCGTTGGTTGGTAAATTTAAAGTCATAGCTACCGCCAAGGCTTAGTGTAGTGGGCAGCTCGAAATTCGCGCTTCGCTCTTCATAGGCCTGTGTGTATCCTCCATCAGGAACGGTAAGTACAACCGTTTTGCCATTACCACTGTATGATGTTGCAGGACCCACATTTCTGAGAGTAACCCCAAACTTAATCTGCTTTTCTGCCCCGGTAATGTATTGCACACCTGCATCTACACAAAGAGCATTGGCCGATAGCCTGTCTGAGGATTGGGAGAAAAGTTTGATGTTTACTCCGCCTAAGATGCTTTCCGTAAAACGCTGGGCATAACTCAAGCCAATGCTTACGGTGCTGGGGCTTATCGTACCAAGGCCTCCATCAGGGTTTGAAGTAGTTGTACGCTCCCATTCACCATAGTCAAAGGCTACAATGTTAGCTCCAAGCACTCCACTGGTTCCAACCTTTTGATTGAAGCCAAAGCTATTGATACTGATGCCACCCCCTATAAGCCACTGGGTGTTGGAAAATGCTACATCCGATCTTTCAGTTTGTGCAGTTCCGGCCACATTGAGAAAGCTGGCCTGAACCCCTTTTACTCCGGCTATATTCACTGCAGACCATCCCGAGCTCCGGGCCCAGGGATTTATCAATAATTCAGATGCTCCCGCAGAACCAGCCCTTTGGGGGTTTCCTGCATACAAAGTTCCGGATATAATTACTGAAGCTGCTATACAACCTAGCGATAATCTTCTTTTCATGCTCTTCAATATCGTTATTAATTAAAATGCATTAAGGTCGATCGGGCGTAGTGTGCCCATCCACTTCACTACTTTTTGTCCGGCCTCACCTGCATCAATATGAATAAGGTATATACCGCTGGCAATGGGAACATTAAAATCATTCTTAAGATCCCACTCCACAAAAGTCAAGGCATTATCCTTATTAATGGTACGCACCAGGGTACCATTGGTCATAAAAATCTTAATGGTACAGTTCACCGGAAGATTGGTAATCTTCACAATGTTGTCGAGCTGAGTGTCTTCATATTCGGAAGATCCGTAATATGGATTAGGCACTACCTTGATAAGGTCAAGGGCGCTGCGGATGGTACTAACATCCGTGCGATCGTCAGCCTGGTATCCTGTTGTACTAAAGTTATATTTAGGATAACCATTGTTGGGATTGATACCATTGCTTCCCTTAGCCCATTGATACGGTCTGTCAACCCTCAACTTCACAGTAACATCAGAAGGTATCTGGCTGTAGGTTTCAAACTCAAAACTTTCGTTTTTAGCCAGTGGGAAACCTGCCCATGACATGGCGCCAAAGATGCGTCCGGCTCTATAAGAGGTTTGGGTGCTTAATGTCCAAAACTCCTCTTTTATAGGATGGTTACTATTAATGTCGTCATCCTTCTCATAGGTCAGATCGATATAATTACCAGCCGTAAAAGCCACAGAATCAGCAAAAACATAAACCATATGCATCCCGCCTAAACCATAGTCACCAAGCTTTCTGAATATGCCTGAAGTAGGATTCCAAAGCATATCGCCCCCATTTTCACTCTTCAGCCAACTATTTTCACCAAAGGCCATATGCAGTCGTCTTCCAGTCTCCACATTTACCGCGTAACCGGGGAAGTAGCTCCATCCGGTACTATCTGGATCTGGTGTGAGCTCTCCCGTAGCAGGATTAAGATTTAGGCTCGCATCTCCTCGCAAATCAAACTTACGCGTATTGTGTTCATTAGCCTCACGTACATCTCCAAGTTCAAATACAGGTACCCTGGTCCATAGACTATGATCCTTTGTAATTACAATATCAACATTAGGAGTTTTTGCGATGGGAGGAAGGTTATTAGCATTTGCAGGCCGGACTCCATATCCCGGCACTTGTTCTGCTGCAGCATCATCCCTTACCACATCACTGGTCAATGCTATTGGAGCCCAGGTCCCGTTAAGAATCTTTTCAAATTCACCAAATGGATCCTCGGAAAGGGCATCCTGCCCCCGCCTTTCATTGTAAGCCGCTGCAACGCCTTCCGATACGTATGCATTACCTCCAAAAATCCAGTTGGTAGGACTATAGGTATCGTCATCAGTCACCCCGGTGAGCCAATCCTTGGCAGCTTCCTCAAAAGTTATTTCTCCGCCAATTACCCCATTGTTCCGCAGCTGTAAAGAATCAAATCCGGGAGGCAGTGGATTACGAAGAGCAATAGAAATTCCCAGTGAGTCCACAATCTGCTCGCCCAAAAATCCAATGCCAAAGCTGGAAGAATCTATTGCCTCCCCGGTGCTGACATCATACAGCCACCACCTTGAATTATTACTTACACCATCAAATTCGATGGTGTAGTCACCAGCCACAACCTCTAATGGATCTACAATTTTTACATCCAGGGGGCCTGCACCGGGCAGATACTCCAGTGGAGTGATCTTCCTTTCCACGGCAATCTGATTCCGGGTTTCCGGTGTTATCCTTTCGAAATTACCACTATTACCTGCACCGGCAAACCTGGTTATAGGCAATCCTTCGCCATATGCGGCATTGGCTACCACACTCCCAATCTTACTGGGTATACCAAGGTATGGTTTCTGCCCATTGCCAATTCTCCTGCCTGCGAGGTACGGTTGTTTCTGAGAATTCTCACCAAGGTTACGGGGATCGGTAATGATATATTGATTTTGAGAATATGCAATTACGTAAAAGTAGTATTCCCGGTTGTTTACAAGGCGCTTATCTCCTTCAGCAAAAGCATCCTCCGTTACGCTGAAAGTTAATTCAATACCATCGTTATTGGCTTGCAGTGTCATATCCTGAGGTGTCAATGCATTGTTCTGAAGGTCAGGATCTATAGTGAAATTAACCAGCTGCCCAACATCATTTTTGATATCACTTTGCCATATAAGACGAGACTGGGAGGGGTCATACAGGTTCTCGATACTAATGTCAGGACCGGCCACCTGGAACACCTGGAAGCCCTCGAACCGGTAACTAAAATAGCCCGCCCGGAAAGCACTATCAATTTGAACAGGGCCCCAACCGGGTTGAGGGGGGATTGCCGGATCTGCTTCTTCATAACCAATAGTTTTGGCCGTAAAAGCCTTAGTAAGGTTAAGTACCAACTCCCTGTCGAGCTCCACGATTTCAAGCACAGGTGAATCCGGCCCGTCCAAAACGTTAAAACAATTGTCAAACAGCTGCTGGGCCTTATCATCGGCCACAATTACTTCATTTACAGAGGCAAAAAGATCATTACTTCCGAATTTACGGGCCCACACTGTTCCGGTGGTAATAAAGTTCAGTGCACCAGGGGCCAGTGAAAAGGGACCTGCACTGTGCAAGCCTCGCTTATCAGCCTGGTTGTTTGGAGACTCCCACCAATCAACCGGCTGAGTAGGCGGATAAGCCCCAGTGGTATCATACGACATGCCCGGATAGGCAAACAAGGTCTTTTCCCCATTATTGTTGGGTACAAAACCATCACCATTGCCAAGGTCTCCTTGCCCTGATGGGGTTTCAATAATAAGATCATTGCCATTTTTCCACCGGCTGGTCAACAAATTATAAAACTCCTGTCCGGTGCCTGGGTCTGTGGTTTGTGTAGGTACAGGTGCACTACCTGCACGGTTGTAATACAT
>CAZNMG010000266.1:0-2795 GCA_964574075.1 uncultured Owenweeksia sp. | reverse complement strand
AATATGTACAAATGATGTTTGTGCTGGTAATAATCGCAGGTATTTTTTCTTCGCCTCTTTTAGTGCTGATTGTCCCCTACTTCTGGTTAACGGGTTTGAAAGCAAATATCCTTGACAGGGGGCAACTCATAGCCATTAACGTATTGTTCGGCCTTGTCCTCAGTGTGGTCTGGGCCTGGGTTCTACAATCGTGGGATGATAGTTTGGAGGTACTTCAGGCATTTATTCCCGGGGCTATGCTGGCGGGGGTACTTATTGAATATATTTTCCCGGCAACTTTTAAAAATAAGCGCTCGCGCTACTTCTCCGGGTATTTTATTAATAAAACGCGGAGGTGATTCTACATAGCACCCCTCTTAAAAATTATCATTCATAATTTACAGCTTCCCGGCATGGACCACTTACCACTGCATGGCGTTGTGGCGATTTTTATTGCCTTGCTCCTATTGCTCCGTGAACTTATAAAGGCGCATTGAAAGGTTCAAAAAAAGCACCCCGCTGGGGTGCTGGCCACATACCCTGCCGTAGAAAATCCCGAATGGCCTGGTCGACAACCCTCAACATGATTGTCTTCCCCCCAGGAACACCCTCAGGGAGTTTAGTCATTGACTTTTAATGCGATCATCTTCCTCACCGCAGAGGGCTGATTGGTCAACAGACTATCTTAATGTATCTGCTTTCCCACCCCCGGAGGGGTGGTTTGTTGTCCTAACAAGATTAACCCAATGCCTAATTTTAGAAAATCACCCCTTCGCTAAATCCGCAATGAATATTTACTTTGCACTGTGTCGCAGCAAATCCTCCAAACTTCCATCGAATACCTTAAAGGCGTAGGTCCGGCCAAGGCCGATCTCCTGAAAAAGGAGCTGAAGATTTTCACCTACAACGATCTGCTCCACCTCTTCCCTTTTCGTTATGTGGACCGAAGCCGGTTTTATAAGATCAGTCAAATAGTTTCTGCTGAGGCTGAAGTGCAGATCATCGGGAAAATTACCAACCTGGAAGAGGTTGCCGGCAAAGGCCGCATGAAACGCCTGGTGGCAAGGTTCGAAGATGAAACCGGAAGCGTGGAACTGGTTTGGTTTCGTGGAGTGCAGTGGATCAAAAAAGCATTGGTGCTAAACAAACCCTACGTTCTATTTGCTAAGCCCAATTATTTCAAAGGCATCTATAGTTTTCCCCACCCTGACCTGGAGTTGCTTGATGATTTTAAAGCCAGCCCCCTTCAGGGCTTACAGCCGGTGTATCCCTCAACCGAAAAATTGAATAACAAAAACCTCACTGCCCGCAGCCTTGGCCGCCTTACCAAAGCGCTCCTACCGCAGGTGAAGGACAGCATCAAGGAGCATTTTCCGAAGGATTTTCTAGAAGAACACACACTTGCTCCCCTGCCTGCTTCTTATTTGGAGGTGCATTTTCCGAAAAACCTGGAGCGTCTGGAGAAAGCCCGCAGGCGGTTAAAGTTTGACGAATTCTTTTTCCTGCAGATGGAGGTGGTTCGTCAGCGAAATTTGCACAACCAGACCTACCGTGGTTTTGTGTTTCAATCGCTGGGAACTCTTTTTGACCGCTTTTATAAGGAAGTGCTGCCTTTTGAACTTACAGGAGCCCAAAAGCGGGTACTGAAGGAGATCCGCAAAGATGTGATGTACGGCCGCCACATGAACAGGCTGCTACAGGGGGATGTGGGCAGTGGAAAAACCATGGTGGCCCTTCTCAGTATGCTCATGGCCCTCGACAATGGTTTCCAGGCTTGCCTGATGGCGCCTACTGAAATTCTGGCAACCCAGCACTTTAACAGCATAACAGAACTCACCGCCTCGCTACCGCTGGAAGTACGGCTGCTTACCGGCAGCACAAAATCTGCAAAAAGGCGCCAGATTCATGAAAAGCTTCAGAATGGTGAACTCCACATCCTTATCGGAACCCATGCCCTGATCGAAGACAAGGTGAAATTTAAAAACCTGGGGCTGGCAGTGGTAGATGAACAGCATCGTTTTGGTGTGGCCCAACGCGCCAAACTCTGGAAGAAAAACACCCTCCCCCCTCATGTGCTGGTGATGACCGCCACCCCCATTCCACGCACCCTGGCGATGAGCGTGTATGGAAATCTTGATATTTCGGTGATTGATGAGTTGCCGCCCGGACGGAAACCAATCACAACGGTACACCGGTACGACAGCAACCGGCTGAAAGTGTTCGGATTCATGAAGGATGAAATTGCCAAAGGGCGGCAGGTGTATGTGGTGTATCCCCTCATTCAGGAATCGGAAAAACTTGATCTGAAGGACCTGATGGATGGTTATGAAAGCATAGTAAGGGCATTTCCCAAACCGCAATATCAGGTCAGTGTGGTACACGGTCAGATGAAACCGGCCGATAAGGATTTTGAGATGCAGCGGTTTGCAGAAGGCAAAACCCAGATAATGGTAGCTACAACGGTGATCGAAGTAGGTGTGAATATCCCCAACGCCTCCGTTATGGTGATCGAAAATGCAAACCGGTTTGGATTGAGCCAACTTCACCAGCTACGAGGACGGGTAGGCCGTGGGGCCGAGCAAAGCTACTGCATCCTCATGAGCGACTATAAGCTTAGCGCGGATGCCAAAACCCGTTTGGCAACCATGGTGCGTACCAATGATGGATTTGAGATATCAGAGGTGGATATGAAGCTACGTGGGCCCGGAGACCTTATGGGTACGCGGCAGAGTGGTCTTCTCGACCTACAGATTGCGGACCTTATAAAGGATGGGGAATTACTAAAGGAGGCCCGCGAGGCTGTACTGAACCTGGTG
>CAZNMG010000265.1:0-2746 GCA_964574075.1 uncultured Owenweeksia sp. | reverse complement strand
TTCAGGAAGGTAAGCTTTGCCATCCCCTATTTGCACTTTGAAATTTACGGCACCGGAGGTATCAACATTATATACTATTATATCGGCAAAGACACCCGGCTGCAATTGGCCAAAAAAGGCACCCACGTCTTCTCCCGCGACCAAATAAATACTGTCGGGCTTAGTCACATCACTGGAGCCATGAAGTACTAATGCATGACCTGGACCGGTTGAGAAGGTATCCTTTCTTACAATGGCAAAGTTGGTATCAATTTTTATCATAACGGGAATTCGACCACGGGCCCTGCCAAAGCCATAGGCAAAATTACCTGAAACATCTCTAATTAAGCGATAAACATCAATAGGATAGGTATGGACCGCATCACGCTTCACAATAGAATCCACCTCAAAATTTTCATTAAGGATCATGAAAAACTGGTCACCTCCATCAATTCCAGCTATCATATGACCATTAAAACTTATCGCATCAGTCAATAGCCCCTGACCCGGGAGTGTCTTTTTTTTAACTACTTCACCTGCGGAGTCAATCACTTCGTAGTGCAAATTTCCACGGTAACTTCCGCCTAAAAATGTATGATGTGCAAGTTTTGAATTAAAAGTAGGCGCGAAGATAGAGTCATTGACAGGATACATAAAGGTGTCCACAACGGATAAAAAGGAGTCGAGATATACAACATAAGTAAAGCCTGAAACTGACAAATCGGAGGCGGAGTAAACCAAAAGATTTTCACTTCTCTTTTTAATTTCAACCCCGGCAAGTTCAGCCAGTCCAAACTCCTGTGCCAGGTCAATTGAGTCCACTATATTGAGATTTTCATCCATTTTATAAATTTCCCAGTTCGTACATAAGCCAATGACCGTAGGGCATCTTATTTTCGTGAAGAAATAATGATTGCCCACTTTCAAGGCACATTGCACTCGTGGATTGCCAGGGTCGTAAACCAGTTTTTCCTCTATCTGACCATAGCAGACAGCTGTCCAGCAAATTAAAAGGATGAGTAATGAGTTTTTCATTGATGAAATGTAATGTTTATTAGTATACCCAATAGGTAAAAGATCATCTGCGAATGCTTCCTAATTTCGGATAAGCCAAATAAACCTCGAGAAATCCAATTAAAATATTTTATGGAATTTCCTAGTTGCAGGTTTTAGCCCCCCAGTGGTAAGGATGAGTTTCTTAACTGTAAAATGGGAGCGAATGAGAAGGGTTGTGAAATCGTGTATTTTGTGCCTAACGAAAAAAGCCCCCGTTTTGGAGGCTTTTTATAAAATCTTTATTCTAAAATTGTCACACTTACCAGGTGAGTTTCTGCGAATGCAGCAACTGCCCTTTTTCCGACTGAACTTTTAACAGGTAAACCCCTGTGGGCAATTTAGCTGTGTTGATAGAGATGGTTTGTCCGCCACGCGCGGTCTTTTCCTGCAAAAGCATTTTGCCGCTCATATCATATACCATTATAGCTGCCTTGCCTTCGTACTGCTCCAGGTTTACCATAAGCATTTCACCGGAGTGATAGGCGTAAATACCGCTTGCCACGTGTTTTTCGTCAATTCCCACTATTCCCTGGTTAATGTGCACCACAAAACGGTCAGCCGCATTGGTGGAAAGGTGGTTAAAGGTGTATTTGCCTGCCAGCAGATCTGTGGTGGCCCCGGTAAATTTGTCTTCCAGCGTTACGGTCCATTGGGCTGGCAGGGCATTTTGGGCAATGGAAATTTCACAGGTTCCATCCGTGGAGTTCTCAAAATATAGATCTTCACTGTGGGTGGTAAACTGGTCATTCACACCGTTGAATACATAAGGCTCCTTATTGATCTGCGTATAAACATTCGGGAAGTTGGAGTTCATCATCTTTACCGCATCGGCACCATTCTGGTCCAGGCCAGCGGTGAAGGACGCATCAAAGCCTATCACCACCTGATCGAATTGCTGCGCGGAAGGATTACCGGCACTGAGCTTCAGGAAGTCCACCTTTCCGGAGTTTACCTTGTACAGCTCCGCAGATCCGCTTAATTGCCTTTGGGTGTTGTTAAATTCAAGGTTATAGGTGCCATCAGTTTGAACCTCCACAAAAAACGCCTGACCGGGGGCCAAAAGGGCTGTGGCTCCGGGAGTGGGTGTATGACCAGTACCCGTTCCAAAGGTGCTGTTATAGCTTCGGTAAATCATGGTGTCAGGTTCTCCATTGGAGATGTAATAGGTGTGGTTGATCACCGTGGAATTCTGGCTCACCAGTGAATCAAAATTAAGGATGCTGGGGTATGGGTTAGGGATATAATTCCAGCCTTCACTGTTATTGCCGCCTACATTTTTGTAAACCGGTATGGTGATGTCACCATCCAGTAACTCGCCATAAACCTCCAATGTGGCCGTACTGCCTCCGAAGTGCATGCTCAGATAGATCTGGTGGGCTGTAGTGCCGAGGTTATCGGCTCCCGCAGACATCACCCACTTACCTTCGTTACTGCTATCGAGTTGGGCATTGTAATTATAAATATTGTGGGTGGTGGGATCACCGGTTACGTTTATAGTTGCTCCCGATATATCATTCACCGTAGACAAAACCGGAAAAGCATTGTTGTACCAGCGCGGTATAGGGCTTTGTAAATACGTCTGCCACACCGCATTGCCCATAATGGTTCCCTTCACCTGCCCGTAGCCTGTGGCATCAGCCATTATATAGGCGGTATCCCTCACCAGCAAGGTATCACCACTCAGGTCAAGGGTAGCACCCGGTTCCACAAT
>CAZNMG010000264.1:0-2850 GCA_964574075.1 uncultured Owenweeksia sp. | reverse complement strand
AAGCGCCAGACTCTGAAGTGACTCTCCACAAAAATGCATCCCGATGCTGAAGCTCATGGAACTCAGCAAGACCTGGAAGGCAAGGAATATGGAGAGCATTTTTGTCATTTCAACGCAAGGTAATTAAAATCAATCGTAGTGTCTGTCTATAAAGCCCATTAACTTCGTTGGCATCACCCTCAAAATGCTCATTACGCTTTGCCGTAACTGCGCTTTTTAGGCCTCGCCCGCCTCGTTACCGGACTTTCTAGCTCAGCCACTGTACAGACAGACACTAATTACGCCTTCAAAAAATTTGATAACTCTTTTACTGAAAATGAAAACAAAAAATAGAATAAGACAAGGATCGGGCTCAGCCCGGTTCTTTTCAAAACAAAAAGTGAAGTGCAGCATTTTAGCCGCCTTACTAATAGTGATGATTCAAATGCCCCTGCAGGCACAGACAGAACCCACATTTACGCAACCCTCATGGTGGTTTGGAGCGGCAGGTGGAGCTAATTTCAACTTTCACCGCGGAAGCACCCAGCAATTAAATGCGGATTTGATGACTCCTGTTGCCTTGCGCGATGGCTTTGGTGTAGGTCTATACGTGGCGCCAACTATTGAATATTATAAGCCCAACTCTATGTGGGGTATGATCCTTCAGTTTGGCTATGACAGCCGCAAGGGTCAGTTCGCGGAAACTTTCACCCCCTGCAACTGCCCGTTGGATTTATCAACTGATCTTAGTTATCTAACTATAGAGCCCAGTTTGCGCTTTGCACCGGCCAGATCAGCTTTCTATCTGTACGCAGGGCCGCGGGTGGCTTTTGCAATGAACCAGTCATTTGTTTACCAGCAAAAGGCCAATCCTGAATTTTCGGATCAGGAACCGGGGCCGGTTGTAGAAGGAGATTTTGATAATGTCAATAAAACCATTATCTCCATGCAGATTGGTGCCGGATATGATATTCAGCTTTCTCCTGAAGACCGGAGGACACAATTTGTACTTTCTCCCTTTGTTTCTTTTCAGCCTTATTTCGGACAAGATCCGCGCAGTGTTGAAACCTGGAATATTACTACCCTGAGATTTGGTGCCGCTTTAAAATTTGGAGTAGGCAGGACAATTACCCCCAATGAAGAAAAGGAAAAAGTTGTTGCCCCGGCAGCCGCAGGAGCTAATGTGGATTTCAAGGTTAACGCTCCCGAAAACATTCCGGCAGAACGTACGGTAAGAGAAACGTTTCCGGTACTGAATTATGTGTTTTTTGATGAGGGTTCTACCGAAATATCAAAGCGCTATGTTTTGCTGAAGGAGAATGAGGTGAAAGATTTTAAGGCAGAGCAGGTTGAACTGTACACCCCGGCCAATCTTTCCGGCCGTTCAGAGAGACAAATGGTGGTGTATTATAATGTGCTGAATATCCTCGGAGACCGTATGGGTCAGGATCCCTCTTCGAAAATAACCTTAGTGGGATCGTCCGAAAAAGGTTCTGCCGATGGTCGTGAAATGGCAGAGTCCATAAAGTCTTATCTCGTAAGCGTATTTGCTGTTGATGCCTCCAGAATTACTACTGAGGGCAGGGATAAACCCAAAATTCCATCTGAAAAACCGGGAAGTACCGGAGAACTTGCATTGCTTCGCGAAGGCGATCGCAGGGTATCTATTGAAAGTAATTCTCCGGGTTTATTAATGGAATTCCAAAGTGGCCCAAGTGCGCCTCTAAAGCCGGTCCAGTTTGTAGCTGTACAGGAAGCTCCGGTAGAGAGTTATGTTACATTTAATAATGATGGTGCCAGTGAGGATTTCACCTCATGGAGCCTTGAAATTGAAGATGAAGATGGACAGATACAGCACTTTGGGCCCTATACACAGGAGAAGGTTGCCATTCCAGGCAAATCAATAATGGGAGCACGCCCTGAGGGTGATTATACTGTAAAAATGATCGGCAAAACCGAAAGTGGTGAAACGGTTGAAAAGGAATCAGAAGTACACATGGTACTTTGGACGCCTTCAAAAACCGAAGAAGCCATGCGCTTTAGCATTACTTATGAGTTCAATGAATCCAATGCTATTGCAAAGTATGATAAATACCTTGCAGAAGTTGTAATGCCAAAGATACCCCAGGGAGGTAAAGTAATCATACATGGCTATACTGATAATATCGGGGATGCCAATTATAACCAGACTTTATCCCAGGCAAGAGTCAATAATGTGAAGGGCACTCTGCAAAAAGCCTTAGCAGATGCAGGCAGGACCGATGTTCAATTTGAATCACATGGCTTTGGGGAGGATCCAAAAGTTACTCCATTTGAAAATAAAAATCCGGAAGGCCGCTTTTACAACCGGGCTGTCATCATTGACATTATTCCGAAATAAAAAACAAACTCTTACACGGGTTCCATAATCAGGGGCTGTCTAAAATTTAGGCAGCCCCTTTTTTATTCCCCTTTGGTATGGTCCGGGTGAATCTGTTCCGAAGTGGAATATCTGGATTCCCTCTCTTCTAATAATAGCTGTCGCCTAACGACCTAAAAGGCGGATAAAACGTTAGACAAGAACCAAACCTTCCTAAGACCTGGCTTGCCGGCAGGCCGTTTGGATTCTGCATCGGAGTTTATCATTAGGGAAATGAGAGACTTAATTCTTCTAATATTTTGAAATACACTGCTTTACACAAACCTACTGGTTTAAAGCTCTGTTGTTTATAGTAGCTTTTCTCTCCACATTTTCAGGCAGTTGTATTTTTTCTCATGTACTTAGAAAGGTAATAAATGAAGTTGCACATAAAATATATGGTAAGCCTCCGCTGTAAGCTCTTGGTAAAAGAGGAGCTGGTCAAACTTGGGTTGAGGACCGTTTCGCTCGAA
>CAZNMG010000263.1:0-4533 GCA_964574075.1 uncultured Owenweeksia sp. | reverse complement strand
TTGATGTGGAGAAGGCCATTGGCTCCCAGGCACTGGATCGTCTCAACAGTTTTCTGCCCCGCGATATTGCTTTGCAGAGGTTCGTAAAGGTGCCCTCGGATGCTCATGCGCGGTTTGATGCGCATTCCCGGTCGTATGAGTATCACCTGGTACAGCGAAAGGACCCCTTTCTTCAGGATCTCGCCTGGCATGTGCACTACCCGCTGAACCTCCGCAACATGACTGAAGCTACCGAATATCTTTTTAATTACAGTGATTTTTCAAGCTTTAGCAAGAGCCGTACGCAAACAAAAACCAATATTTGCACGATAAAGAAAGCCTGCTGGGAAGAGAAGGATTCAAGACTCATTTTCAATATTACAGCCGACAGGTTTCTCCGCAATATGGTACGTGCTATAGTGGGTACCCTGGTGGAGATAGGAGCAGGGAAGCGGCCGGTAGAGGATATGGCCCGTGTGATTGAATCGCGGGAGCGCAGCCAGGCTGGGGAATCAGCACCTGCTCATGGATTATTTTTAACGGAGGTAAAATATCCTAAAGAACTTTTGGATGGCCAGTAGCGTAAGCGGTAGAGCATTCGACATGAATCTGCTTCGGGAAATTCTGAAGTACACCAAACCCTATAAATGGATATTTTGGGGAGCCATTGTTCTCACGATTATCCTTTCGGCCCTGGGTACGGCAAGGCCGCTACTCATCCAGTATACAATTGATAATTTTATTCTGAAACCCGATGCGGCAGGATTGCTGAATTACACCTTGCTGCTTATAGGCCTGCTCATGGTGGAGTCGCTGGTGCAGTTTGTATTTATTTATGGGGCCAACTACCTGGGTCAAAATATTATTCGCGATATGCGTATCCAGCTCTATGAGCATATCATTTCATTTAAGCTGCAGTATTTTGATCAGACGCCTATAGGAACTTTGGTGACCCGTGCAGTTTCGGATATAGAAACCATTGCCGACATTTTTGCAGAGGGTATCCTCACCATTTTTGGCGATCTCTTCAAGATCCTGGTGATGATAGCCGCGATGTTTTACTTTTTCGACTACCGCCTGGTGTTGATATCCCTTTCTGTAGTGCCTGTGTTGTTTTATGCCACCCGTCTTTTCCAGGTCAAGATCAAAAGTTCTTTTCAGGATGTGCGCACCCAGGTGGCTTCGCTCAATGCTTTTGTGCAGGAGCATATTTCGGGAATGAATATCGTGCAGATCTTCAACCGGGAGGAAGAGGAGATGAAAAAATTTAAGATAATCAACGAGAAGCACAAGGAGGCCAATGTGCGCTCCATTTGGTACTTTTCTATTTTTCTCCCCGTAATTGAAATAATGAGTGCCGTGAGCATCGGGCTTGCCGTGTGGTTCGGAGGTTTAAAGGCAGCTCAGGAGGCAGAAAAATTCTCACTTGAGTTGCTCCTTTATCAGGCAGCAGGCTGGGAAATAACCCCCGAGATGACCCTGATTACATTAGGGGAGATTACGGCTGTCATTATCTTTATCAATATGCTTTTCAGACCACTTCGTCAGCTTGCCGACCGCTTTAACACCCTGCAAATGGGGATGGTGGCCAGCGAGCGGGTATTTAATATTCTCAACACGGTTTCGCGCATTGAAGACAAGGGCGAAATTGAACTTGAAAAAGTAAGCGGAGAGATAGAATTCAAAGATGTGAAGTTTGGTTACAAGGAGGATGAGCCAATTCTGAAAGGCGTAAGCTTTAAAGTGGAGCCCGGTCAAACCCTTGCCATTGTGGGTGCCACCGGAGCCGGTAAATCTACTGTGATCAATCTCTTAAGCCGTTTCTACGAGATCTCGGATGGAGAAATATACCTCGATGGTGTCAATATCAAAAAGGTGCAACTTTCCTCTTTGAGAAGGCATTTGGCGGTGGTGCTCCAGGATGTATTTCTTTTTTCCGATTCCATCTTTAACAACATCACTCTCAACAAGGAAATTTCACGGGATGAAGTGGAGGAGGCGGCTGCGTTTATCGGTGTGGATGAATTTATAGCCAGCCTGCCGGAAACTTACGACTACAATGTTCGCGAGCGCGGAAATATGCTCTCTGTGGGGCAGCGGCAACTCCTGGCTTTTCTGCGCGCCTATGTTTCCAATCCCTCGGTGTTGATCCTTGATGAGGCCACCAGTTCCATTGATACAGAAAGTGAGCGGCTTATTCAAAAAGCGATCAACAAAATTACCGAAGGCCGTACCTCCGTGATAATTGCCCACCGCCTTGCCACTATTAAGAGGGCCGATAAAATATTAGTGATGGATAAGGGGCTCATAGTGGAGGAAGGCCGACATGCAGAGCTTCTGGCGATGAATGGCTTTTACACACGACTTTATGAAATGCAGTTTAAAGCCGAGGAGGAGGATGCCTGAAAGACGCTAAGTCAGGATCTGAAGAAAATGAAGGCGGAAGCCATGGAAATACAGGCCAGTGCAAAAATGACTGCTGTGAGAATGAGGCTCACCGAAGCCTGAACGCCAAACTTCAAAGCTCCCATTGCAACGGCAACCGTTAATAATGAGACACCCGCTACCAGTAGGTAACGGTGATACCGTTGCTGCTCCATCATCTGACGGTGATGCCTTTCCCTGCGCTCCACTTCCTTTATTATTAATTCGCGTTCTTCATCCTCCATCATCTGCTCCTGCAGGCTTTCGAGGATTCTTTCGCTATTCATTCCGGCAATTTTCCGTTGAAAGTAGTAGTCGATCAGTTTGTCCGTTTTCTCCATGTTCCAAAAAATAGGGCGGGCAAATTTAACAACGGGAAACATTGCTCCGTCAGCAGCCTGCATGATTTATTAACCAAAAAATTTAGTGGGCGATAAACATAATTCTGCAGGGGCTGTATTATGTACAGAAACTTTGGAAGTTAAAAGCCTTGTCCCTTTGGTATAACCTGTGGGGCAGGGCTTTTTTAATCCCTTATTTCCTTCCCTTACTCTTTTTGTCTTCTTCCAGTGCCTGGCCCATTTCATTAGCAGCCATAAAGGAAGTGGTCATCTGCGTGAGTAAATCGCTTGCAGAGCTGGGATTATTGGGTAAAAGGATAAGGTTGCTACGTGTATTTTCACTGATAGCATGGAGCGTGTCGTAATGTTGCGTGATCACAATAAGGGCAGAGGCTTCCTGGGAATTAATGCCGGCCGTATTGAGCATCTCCACCGATTCTTCAAGTCCCTTGGCAATTTCCCGCCTCTGGTCGGCAATTCCCTGACCTTGTAAGCGCTTACTTTCGGCTTCGGCAGTAGCTTTTGCTACAATGCGGATGCGCTCCGCCTCGCCTTCGTATTCAGCAGCTATTTTTTGCCGCTCAGCAGCGTTTATCTTATTCATGGCATCTTTTACCTGTTCATCAGGATCAATGTCCGTCACCAGGGCCTTTATAATACCATAGCCATAGTCGCTCATCGCTTCCTGAAGTTCTGATTTTATGGCATTGGCAATATCGTCCTTCTTTTCAAAAACGTCATCGAGCTTGAGCTTGGGTACCTCGGCACGTACTACATCAAACACATAGGAGGTGATCTGTGCCTGAGGGTTTTCCAACTGATAAAAAGCTTCGTATACCTTTTCCTTTAAAACCATGTACTGAACGGATACCTTGATCTTCACAAAGACATCATCCTTGGTTTTGGTTTCCACCAGCACATCCAGCTGCTGTATGCGAAGGTTTACCCTTCCGGGTATCTGGTCAATAATGGGAATGCGAAAGTTTATACCGGGGTTGCGGACGCTGTGAAACCTTCCGAATCTCTGTACTACTGCAATGTATTGCTGTTTCACAATAAAGATCCCCGTGAGAAAAAACAGAATTATGGCTCCGACAACAATGAGGATAATGGTTGAGGTACTAAGCATGGCGTTAATTAAAGTTTTAGGGAGGGCAAATTAAGGAATGTAAGGATATATCGATGACTTCGTTTACCGCAGTCATTTGTTCCCGCTGATCGTTTTCGAGGTGTACCAGTTTTCATGCAGAAGTAATAATCTTATCTCCGGGCCTCATTGGCACATTAACTCATTAGCACATTAGCAAATTAACGCATTAGCCCATTACCAAGCCCTCCTCAAAATAAACTGTATTTTTCGCCCCTCAATGCACAAGTACTACCACATACTGGGACTGAGCCCGGGTGCCACCAAGGCGGAAATAAAAAAGGCATACCGCAGAAAGGCCATGCAGTACCACCCCGACAGAAACCCCGGACCAGATGCTCGGCAGAAGTTTACGGAAGTGCTTGAGGCTTACGAATACCTCACTGGCATCCGCAATGCAAAACAACGGCCGGTCACTCCAAAGGAGCAAAACGACTTCTACGACCTGATGCAAAAAATGGCGGAAGAAAGAGCCCGCCAGAAGTACCGTGAGCGCGTCCGCCAGTTTCGCAAATGGAAGGAAGAACAGCAGAGCCTCGAGTACCAAAAAGGCATACTGGTATTAATAGGATTGCTGGTAGTGGGAACTGCAGGGTGGTTTGGTTTCAATTTTTATAAAAACCTGCTGATACAAAGCAATCC
>CAZNMG010000262.1:0-4850 GCA_964574075.1 uncultured Owenweeksia sp. | reverse complement strand
CGCTATAATATTAGCGGAACAGCTTCCGGGAATGATGACGGTGGCAATAGCATTTCCACGACTATTACTACTCCGCTGAGCTACGATGGCCAATGCGAATTTGGCATCGTTTCAGGCATTGTTGATATGACCTTTGCTGTGGATACTGCTTCTGCCAGTACCGGTAGCCTTGATTTTCTCGATAGTGATGGGTGTGACAATGTGGTGAAGATCAACATTGAAGCCAATGGTACCAGTGTGGAGCTTACCAAGCAATTCAACGGCTTTTAATAACATCCAATAAATTTTTTTGCAAATCCCCTGAGGGTAAACCTCAGGGGATTTTTATTTTCAGGCGCTGGCTTTAAATTCGCTCCCATGGAAAACCACAGGCTAAGACCGGAGGCGAGTAGTGCGCATAACCTTGTGTTTTGGTTTCACGTTTTGGTCACAGTGCTGGCCTGGGTAGGGCCGTTTCTCTTTTCGTGGTATTTATTGGTGCCAGTCTACCTGCTGGTACTTCTGCAGTTTATGGTCTATAAAAGATGCCTGCTTAATGGGAGGCATCAACTCGATGATGCGCGTGACACCACTTTTTACAGCTATATTTTTGAAAAACTGGGGGTTACGGTCAACCGTGCTGTTCTGAAGATCTGGGTGCGAAGGTATTTTTATGTAATCCTTTCCATTGTTACCCTGTTTTGGCAACTGGTGCTCAAAAATGAGCCTTTGCTTTTTTGATCTTAATGGATAGATTCCTTCACCTTTTCAAGAGTTGCCTCAAGTTGCTCAAGGGGGGTAAAGCCGCGCGCCAGTACATAGGCTTTGTCATCTGCCTGCAACAGTACAGCCGGAAATCCGGTTATTCCCCTTTCGGTCACAATATTAAACTCTTCGTGCACCAGTTTTTCAATTTTAGGATGTTGCATTTTTTCCGCAAATTCATCCGCATCCAAACCAAATTCGGCCGCACAATGCCCGTAGGTGGTCCAGTCTGTAGGGGGTAAGCCTTCAGAATAAATTGCTTTTTGCAATCGGATGGCAAAGGGAATTTGCTGCGCAGGGAGCTGATTTCGAAAGAGCGCCATGGCCATGGCAGCCGGTACGGAACTAAAGATTTCCTCGCCAGGTTCCAGTACCTCTTCTAAAAAGGGCTCTCCAAACTTTACCCCGGTTCGGTTTTCCACCACTTTGTAGGCCTCTTTAATATAACCAGCCACTACACCAACAGGGCCAATACGGCTGCCGGTAACCAGGCCTCCGGAGAGCACCTGGAAGTTGAACTCGTCCTTATGATTTGTGAAAAATTCCTCCATAACCGGGCTGAAGCCGTAGCACCATCCGCACAAGACATCATAGATATAGTAAACTGTTGGTTTCATGCGGCAAATTTAGGTGATGTTTCTGCAATCACCCGGTTTTCTAACAGCCCGGTGGATCTTGATTGTAATAAAGCTGCAAGGTGAAAAATCACGAGCCAATGGCCGCATTTGAGAACATTCCCCTGATTTCTGCCATTTTCCGGGGGGCATCAAAAAGTTTTGCGAGAGTAGTATTGCGAAAACGCTCAGAAGCCTTACAATCAGCGTCTTTAACATATTAACGCATTTTGCGTAACGCAAAATTTTCGATACCTTTTGTGTCGAAAATCCTCATTTTTAGGGAATTAGAATGTTACAAAATGGTCAACTGGATGCAAGGGAAAGATGTTGACCTTTACAGAGTATTTTTTACAGATTAAGCATGAGCAGCTTGTCTGCCCGTAAAGTTTGCGTAATTTTAGGTCTTCATAAAACGGGAACTGAACTCCTGCCGGAAAATAAAGGATCCCCCTTTAGCTGCAGGATTCACTATTTACACTTTCTTTGGGCACGCTGATCCCTTACTATTTTGCACTGGTCTCTACTTTGGGTAACTCGGGCATTTTTAGAAGTTTGGATAAGTTTTTGTTATAATAATACGTTGTTAACTAAATAAAAGTAGAGAATGTTACAAGCGAATGTAGAGTCAGGAAAGTATCAGGAACATATAGACCGGGCGGTGGATTATGTGGAGAACCGCGGCTTTGAAAATGTGCGGGCTCGCTATGAGGGCTATGATGAACCGGCCTCCCTTAAGATGCAGGGGAAGGATAAGTCTTTTACCCCTGATATTACCGCTACCAAAAACGGAGGTAAGTATTATTTTGAAATTGCCGATAGGAATGACGATATACAGGAAGTAATCGGAAAGTGGAAGCTCATGAGCACCCTTGCAGAAATGAAGGATGGCGACTTCCGGATTTTTGTACCGTATGGTTCCATGAAGTACACCAATGATATTTTGGAAAGAAAAAATATCAAAGCCGAGATCATTAAACTTTCGCGCTAAGGAAGCTTCATCAAAGCATAAAGGCGGTTGTGGAAAAATTCTGCATCCGCCTTTTTTTATGTCGCAGAAGTAGCGGTAATTTTGAATCACCTCTTTAATTTAATCAGGAGTTTAGTAATAACAAGTGTTTGCAGTTGTTGACATAGAGACCACCGGAGGCCATCCGGCTGGGCATGGCATCACAGAAATAGCTGTGGTGATCCATGATGGGGTGCGTGAGGTGGATCGATATTCAACCCTGCTCAACCCCGGCCAGGCCATTCCATTGAGCATACAAGCGCTGACCGGTATTACCCCGGATATGGTATCATCTGCCCCAACATTTGAGGAGGTGGCTACCGAATTGCGTACATTTTTAGGTGACCATACCTTTGTAGCGCACAATGTAAACTTCGATTATTCCTTTGTAAAAGCTGCTTTCACAAAATGTGGTATTGACTACAACCCCAAAAGACTTTGCAGCGTGCGTTATGCCCGTAGGATTGAAAAAGGCCTGCGATCATATTCGCTCAGCAACCTGTGCAGGCATTTTGGGGTGAGAAATGAAGCGGCTCACCGCGCGTGGGGCGATGCAATTGCTACATCAGTGATCCTGAGTACATTGCTGGAAAAAGATGTGCAGGGACAATGGCAGCATCTTATAAAAAAGAATTCCGGGGAGTTTAACCTTCCTGCAAATCTTCCATCCGAAGATTATCATGCACTTCCCGAGAGGCCAGGAGTCTACTACTTTATGGATAGGAGCGGCAAACCCGTTTATATAGGAAAGGCCAGCAACCTCAAAAAGAGAGTAGCCACCCACTTTATTTCTGATAAGGAAACCAAACGCAGCCAGGCCTTTAAACGCGAAATACACCAGATACGCTTCGAAGAAACAGGTAGTGAACTTGTGGCCAGCCTGCTTGAGGACCACGAAATACGCCACTACTGGCCGCCCCACAACAGGGCACAGAAAAATCCAAAGAGGCGCTATGGCGTGTATTTGTTTTACAACCAAAATAGGATTGGTTGCCTTGCCATTAACCGTATTTCCTCACAAAAGGGATTTTTAATAGAATTTTACACGCAACATGAGGCCACCGGTTGGGTTTATGAGATGGTTTTGAAGTTTGAACTCGATCCGGCCCGCTGTGGCTTTCCTGCTACCGTTACAGATTATGAGGTAGATGATGAACTTCACAATGAAAGGCTTCGGGACCTGTTGGAATTTCTGGACAACCAGAAGCAGAGCTATCTTATAAAAGTGCCCGGAAGGAATCATGAAGAAGATGGGTTTGTAATGGTTCAACATGGTCATTTGACCGGGATTGGTTTTGTTTCCCGTGAATTTGAACTTCACTCCAATGAAGAATTAACGGATTACCTCCGTCCTCTTCGCAGCAGCATTACAACACAATCTATTCTGGAGAAAACGCTCAGCAGTGATTCTCACCAAATTATCAGCCAAACCACCGGCCATCGCTATTCCACCACTCTTTCGTCTTTAGCGTTTTAGCCTGAACCCGGTTACTCGGGTTTTTCCTCTTCCTGCTTTTCAAAGAGCGCCACACTTTCGATATGAGCGGTGTGGGGAAATTGATCCACCAGCGAATACTTTTTCAGTTTATATCCGGCTTCAGCCAATGTTACCATATCGCGGGCCTGGGTGGCTGGGTTGCATGAGATATAAACCATGCGTTCAGCTCCAAGCCTTATCACCTTCCGGAGGGTTTTGGGAGCTATGCCCGCGCGGGGAGGGTCCATCACCACGGTATTGATGCGTCCCTTATAATCAGGGTTCTCATTCAGGAACTTCCCCACATCCGAAGCAAAAAACTCAAGGTTTGTAAGACCGTTAGCGTCTGCATTCTGTCGGGCATCTTCCACCGCTTCCCTGATGAGTTCCACTCCTATAATTTGTTGTTCGGTACTGCGTTGGGCCAGCAACTGGCTTATGGTTCCCGTGCCGGAAAAAAGATCGAGCACCACCGGTCGTGTTTGGTCTGTTTCTTCATATACATAATCCAAAGCCTTCTGGTAAAGCCTTTCGGCAGAAGCCGGATTTGTTTGGAAAAAACTTTCCAGGCTTATCCTGAACTTCAATCCATGGATTTCTTCAATGATGGTATCGCTGCCATGTAAAACGTGCTGGGTTCCCTGGGAAGTTACAGGGCGATCACCGGGATCATCATTAATGGTGTGAACCAATCCCAGGAGGCGGTCTCCTAATATTTCAACCATCATCCTTTTAAATTTGTCAGAATTGAAGCTTTCGAGCTGGGATGTGCTACTGGTAAAATTGATCAGCAATCCATCCTGAAGAAAGGATCGTTTCGCAGTAAGGAAGCGGCAAAACCCATGACCTTCTTTGGCATGCCAGGCAGTAAAGCCCCGGCTCCTGAAAAAATCAGCAATCCGCGGAAGGGCATTTTCCAGTTGGCTGTCAAAAAGCCCTGAATCTTTTTCAAGATTTATTCCCGCCAGCCACTGCCCGCGCTTTTTAAAACCCAGGGCAAAGCCAT
>CAZNMG010000261.1:0-2512 GCA_964574075.1 uncultured Owenweeksia sp. | reverse complement strand
GAGCTTTACTTTCCGGGTGATCAGTACCCGCTCTACCTCGATAAGCGCTCCGAAACCCTTAAGATCATTCAGCGCCTGCGCGATGAAGCCCACCGCTTTGGTATTAATCACCACCGCAACCGCAGAAGCAAGAGCACCTTTAGATCCGAGCTTGAAGCAATACCGGGCATAGGTGAGGCTACCATCAAAAACCTTTTAAGCAAATTCAAATCCGTAAAAAAGGTGAAAGAAGCTAACGAGGAAGCGTTGATAGAAGTTGTGGGCGAAGCACGGGCAAAGCGCCTTGTTGCCTATTTTGCACAACAATCCAATCTATAAATGTGATCTTAAGATTTTGCCTCATCTTCTTTCTTTTTTTCACGGTAGCTCTTCCTGCTCAGCTGTCACCGGATAGCATTGGCCAAAATCCCAAAATCGGCCTCGTGCTTAGTGGGGGAGGTGCCAAATGCCTTTCACAGATTGGTGCCCTGCAGATTATAGACTCATTGGGCATTAAGGTGGATTATATCTCCGGCACGAGTATGGGTGCCATTATTGGCTCCATGTATGCTTTGGGCTATACGGTAGAGGAAATTGAAAAGTACCTGCTGGGGGTAGATTGGGATGCCTTGCTTTCCAATGCCATACCCCGAAACCGTCTTAGCTATTTCGACCGCAAGGCCGAATCACGCTACCTGCTCAGCTTTCCGGTAGAAAATGGGAGGATAATGCTCCCAAGTGGCCTCAATTACTCCCAGTACATTCTGAAACAACTCAGCTACCTTACCCAAAAAAGCAACCAGTATTCAAGTTTCAGTGATTTTCCCATTCCATTTCTCTGTGTAGCTACAAACCTGGAAAATGGCCAGCTGCGGGTTTTTGAGGATGGCCGGCTCATGGATGCGCTGCGGGCCAGTTCTGCTTTCCCTTCACTTTTCACCCCCTATGAGCTTAATGATTCTCTTTATGTAGATGGCGGTGTGATCAATAATTACCCTGTACAGGCACTGACCGACCGGGGCATGAATTATATTATCGGTATTGACGTGCAGGATCTTCTCTATAAAAAAGACGAACTCAATTCGGTGGTGAATATCCTGGAGCAAACTTCTTCTTTTATAAAGGCCGAAGAATACAGCAGGCAGGTGGAGGAAACAGATATATTGATAAAACCCGAAATACCAGAAGCCGGCATCACCAGTTTTAGCCGCTTTGAAGAAATTGTGGAAAGTGGCCGAAGGGCAGCCCGGTTGATGATCCCTGAGCTCTTGAAGCTGGCACAAACTGACACAGCCAGGCAGCTCGACCGATCTGATCTGAAAGCCCTTCCCATGGATAAATTTCTTGTGGATACGATCATCCTTACGGGGAATGAAAATTCGACCAATGACTTTATTCTCAGCAAGCTCAGAATTGCAAAAGATAAGACTTGCAATATTGAGGAGCTGGAGCGTGGAATAGATCAACTCTATGGTAGCCGCTATTTTAAAACCGTGGATTATGAGCTGGTACCTTCAGATACGGGCTATGCACTTAAACTCAAGGTTCGGGAAAACACTTCATTGGCACAATTCAGGGTAGGGCTGCATTACGATGATGACTTCAAAACAGCTTTACTGCTCAATTATACCAGGCGAAACCTGATCTTCAAAAACGCACGCTTCAGCCTTGATTTTGCTGTGGGTGATAACCCCCGGGTGGGACTGCATTATTTTGTAGATCGGGGTTTTGTGCCTACGCTGGGGTTTAAGTTCAGGGCCAGCCGTTTTGAAACCAGGGTGTACCAGGATGCGAAGCCGGTTGTCCAATTAAATTATTTCGAATATTCGGCTGATTTCTTCATCCAGTCCACACTTTATGATGTGTTTGCCATAGGCGGAGGCCTTCAGTTTGAGGGTATAAACCTTTCGCAGGAACTGGATGTGATCGGCTACACTGATACTTACCGCGACTACATCAATTACTACGGCTTTATTGATTTTGATTCTTTTAATGACGCCCATTACCCCACCAACGGATTCAAATTTACGGGCAGGGCACGTCTTATTGCGCGGCAGGAAAACCTTGAACGCTTTTATAAGCCGGGCTCCGTGGTTGACTTGTCGCTCAGTAAGGCCTTTGGGATAGGCAATCGTATTTCAGTAACGGGAAGTGTTTTGGGCGCTACAACTCTGGGTCCTGATCTCGATTATCCGTACAGCATCTTCTTGGGGAGCATGGGCCGTGACTATATAAACTATATCTACCCCTTTATTGGCTACAGGTTTATGGAACTTATAGGGCGTAATGCAATGGTGGCACGCGCTGATATTTATTACGAATTTATAAAGCGCCATTATATAGTAGGCCGCGCCAATGTGGGCAGCATGGAACCTACATTTGACGAATTGCTCAACCCGGTGGTGTTGCTGGATGGTTACAGCCTCGGGTACAGCTATGACAGCCCGGTGGGGCCGCTGGAGATAAACCTGACAGGCAGCACTAACCACAAGCGGATCTATACCTATATTTCGTTGGGATTTTGGTTTTAGGG
>CAZNMG010000260.1:0-2755 GCA_964574075.1 uncultured Owenweeksia sp. | reverse complement strand
TTCCAGCTGGCCCTCAATCTTGTTTTGCCTGCCATGGCTTTTCGCTTCAGGACGGACATACACAAAGGGAAGCCCCAACTCCTGAGCAACCAGCACTCCGATCGCAATGGCTCCGGTGGCCACGCCTGCAATCACGTTAGGTTCACCGTATTTTTCGAGAATTAACTTGGTGAGATTTTCACGCAAATAGGTGCGTACAGCCGGGTAGCTAAGGGCAATGCGGTTGTCGCAGTAGATGGGCGATTTCCAGCCGCTGGCCCACGTAAACGGCCGCTCAGGTTGCAATTTTATTGCCTTTATTTGCAGCAATTGTTCGGCAGTTTGCCGGGCTATTTCCTTATCAAAAATCATCCGCCAAATGTATAAAGTTTTCGTCAACGAATCGAGCCTCCAGTTTGTAGCTGAGCATCGCACAGATACTTATTCCTATCGCAATAGCACCCAGTTATGGCAGCTTTTCGAAGCACTTGAAAAAACTTCCCGGGCCAGAGAAATATATGTTTATCATTCTGATCCTCAAAAGGGCTGGGAGGAATTCCAAAGTCAATTTAAAGTAATAGAAGCGGCCGGAGGAGTTGTCACCAATCCATCCGGTGAAGTATTACTCATATATCGGCTTGGCACCTGGGACCTGCCGAAGGGTAAACTCAATGAAAATGAGGAGCCTGAAGAGGGTGCTATAAGGGAGGTTAGGGAGGAATGTGGCATCCCTGCTCCTGCTATTCTGGAGAAGTTGCCGGATACATTTCATACCTACCGCCTAAAGGGAAAGCCGGTGCTGAAACGAACCTTTTGGTTCTCCATGAAACTTGAAAGCAATGCTCCGCTTACTCCGCAACACGATGAGGATATAACAGAGGCAATTTGGTGCCCGCTACCAGAGGCAAAGGAAAAGTTAAATACAAGCTACTCCAGCCTCAGGGAAATGTTTCGCCAGTTTCTGGAGCAGCATCGAAATCCGCTGGGGAGCAATTGAAATACCGGCACTCATTGAAAGTCCAAAAAACTACCTGCTCATTCCGAATAAACGGCAAGGGCTGAAGCAGCGTCCAATCGTTGGTTGAATTCCGGAATGGCATTGCCATTGGCAGACCCTGCGAAACCTATTACCCGGCCGCCCGTATGTGCGTTTTCGGCCACGTAAATGATATTGAGGTTTTCTTCATAAACCACATCTACGGGATTACCCAGATTGGTGTTGAACCCCGAAATCCGGCTTTGCTGCGAGGCTGCAATAGTTCCCTTGTTTCCGGCAGCCGATAATTTGGCTTTAAAATCTGTGATGATCTGAATGGCACCGTCATCATTAACAGATTTACTGCCGATGTCCGTCAGTATCATCATGTCGGAAGGTTTGTGATAGGTGAGGCCCTGGGCCTGCGTAATCCCTTCAATCCTTACAGACATATCCGGGTTTATGGTATTGCCGAGAGGTTTTGAGAAAATGTTTTCGAAAACGGCCAACGTATCGGTATCCTTTTGAACGGCATAAAGTGTATTCTCTTCAAGATGAATACCATGAAGGTTAATAGTCGAAAGGTAGACTCCGGAGTACTGTAACGAGCCCCCATCAAGGATAAACACGAAAAAGGCATTTAAAAGATTCGTGGTTCCTTCAGCATTGGCCGCCACTACTATTTTGTTTCCGCTCATGGCAATTTCCCGACCGTTTTCAAGGGGAATGGTGCCAGTGACAGCACTGGAAAGATCCGCAGTTAAAGGAGTACCCTTTACCCGTGTTGAAAAACCGGTATATCCCTTTAGCTGATTATTTGTCCGGTCAAGCTGAAATAGGATGTCGGTTTCACGATCATAATAGAGTCCTTCCGCATCGGAATATTCCACAGGATATATCTTTTCCCGAGGTTCGTCCAATTCCGAAATGTTATACACAATTAGTTTGCCGGTAGTATGGCTCGATACGAATACCTCAGAGGTAGGTTGATATTCAATTACTCTGTCTTTTTCGCATGAGCTTAGGCTAATGGCCACACCGGTAAGAAGGAGGATCCGAAGGGTTTTCATCTCGCGATCGTATTTTGAAATTAAGCAGCTGAATCCCGTTTAGGGATTAGTTTTATACAATACACTTCAAAAGGGGGAGTAGTTTGAAAAAACGATGAATCACGTGAAAATTTCAGGGAATCAAAACAGCCAAAGGCACAAATTGAGAATAGTCGCCACCATGGCGAATCACATCCCTAACAATGCTGGAACTTATTGAGGATAAGCCACTTGAGGTGAGCAGGAAGACGGTTTCAAGGTCTGGCTGTAGCTTTCTGTTGGTTTGCGCCACGGCTTTTTCAAATTCAAAATCAGCGGGATTTCGCAGTCCCCGGAGAATAAACCCAGCGCCTTTTTCATGGCAATATTTTACAGTAAGGCCGGAGTAGGTATCCGTTTCAATATTGCTATGATCCTTAAAAGTTTCCCTGATCCATTGTAGTCGCTGCTCCAGGGGGAACATGTATTTCTTGGTAGCATTTTCGCCTACAGCCACTATGATTTTGTCAAAAAGGGGAATAGCCCTGGTCACGATATCTTTGTGTCCCAGGGTAATGGGATCAAACGAACCTGGGAATACGGCAATTTTCATTTGCGGTTATTTAAGGCATTTTCAACCGATTGATCAAACAGTTCCCCAAGACTAATGCCGGCAAAGGAGGCCTGTTTGGGGAGAATGCTTTCGCGGCTCAGGCCGGGTATGGTATTCACTTCAATAAAAAAGGGCACACCATGCTCGGTTACAATATAA
>CAZNMG010000259.1:0-5408 GCA_964574075.1 uncultured Owenweeksia sp. | reverse complement strand
TGTGGCTTCCAGCGCCAGCCCGTCTTCGCGTTCATAGGTTATTACCTCCTTGTGTACCCCCTGCATACTTTTAAAGGGATTTTCAAAGGCTGATACCGGGGTAAGGGAGTTTTCTTCATTAATGTTGCGGAAGTAATAGTTGGGATACTCGGTTTGCGATTCAAGGCGCACCAGGATCTTGCCCTCAGCCATATCAATAGCATCCAGCAGGGTCTCCAGTTTGTCGGTATAGGGAGATTGGTAAAGGCGCTCCGTGGTTCCATTCTCAAGATCATAGCGATCTACAAAAGGGAACTGTCCTTTTTCCGAAAAACCGTCTCCCAGCAGGAACGCCTGCCCATTAATGATCTCAAGCACGTTCTGCTGATATTGATTCTTGCGCGTCACAAAATTGCCGGGGTCACTATAGCGGTCCTGGTAATTGCGGTCGAAAATTATTTTGGGCTCTTCTGTTGGATCCGAAGGATTGAAGAGGTAGGTTTTAGTATTCCGATCATTCCACCAATAGTCGTACATCACGGCAAGCTCATCATTGCCCCATCGTATTCCCCCGTAGCGGTTCCTGGATTTCATAATCGAAACGGGCTCTGCAGTGAAAGGGGCCGGCTGGGCAAAAATCTCATCACGGAAATCCACCATTACCTCAGGGTCACCCTTGTCAAGCGCTTCCGCCCAAACGAGTGTTGAAGGTCTGTCATCGCGCCACGTTATGGAGCGTTTTCCCTCGGGAACAGCCATAAAGCCTTTCGGCAAAACTTCCCTCAGTGGTGCGTCAAGTAGGGTTTTCACCAACTTTCCCTGTATATCGTAAACAGCAGTTTGTGAGGCAAAGCGATAGTAGGGAACGAGGTAGGAAAATGGCCGTTTTACCTCGCTTACCAGCACGTATTTTCCATCGGGCGAGAAGGAAACATCATCATACATGGCGGCTGTAAGCCAGGGAGACTGGGTACCATCGAGGTTTACCTTTACGATCTCAGCCCTTGCCAGTTGCTCAAAGTTGAATTCATCGTTGCGGTTTTGAAGGAGATCCTGATAGGTGCGGTTTTGTGCTTTTTCTCCCGAGCTCACCGAAACGGTAGGTCCTTCGGGGATGGCCTCGCCAGCATTTATAAGCTCTTTCCGGTCAGCAGGCAGCATCGTTACCAAAAGTGCGTTGCCATCCCTAAACCAGCTTAGCGGCTCCTTCATATTGGCATTAATATTTGCCGCGGTAAGCTTGCGTGAAGTGGCTTTCTCTACATCCAGCAACCACGCTTCCACACCATCAGTAGTGGTATGGGTAAAAGCCATATATTTTTCATCAGGAGACCAGCTGAAGTTGGCGAGGCGTGGGTTTGCAGGTAGGGCCGTTACCTGCCGTGCATCAGTGGCATTGGTTTTCTTTACGTGAAGGTTGTTGTAGTAATTGGTGCGGCTGCCAATATTGGTTTTGGGATTTATGCGCAGGCCGGCCAGGCGCAGCTCCGTTTCCGAAAGCTCACTAATGGATTTGTACGGATCGCGGAACAGGAGCACCGCATTCTCACCTTTGGAATCAATCCGCATTAGCGGGGCCAGGGGCGCATCCACAAGGTCGAGGATTTCCTGTGGCGGTTTTTGATAGGTCAGGGCTTCCTGGGCCTGTAGGGTGGCAGCCATAAAGCAAACCACAAAAGCAATAAGTATATTTTTCATGATACAATGAATTAAGCGGATCATTTTCAGTGATCCTTAAGGTTACTTGGGATTTTTTGGATGGAAGAAAATGGTTGCAGGGTTCGGTGAACTAATGTAGCCAAATTATTGAGTAAATAACCAGGGGTTTTCAGGGAATTCTAATCGCGGATCACAAGACGGTATGGGGTGGCCAGATACCCCCAGCGGTTTCTATCAAAAAGATCTACAATAGCTAATGGCCCTTCGGCACGAATGGAATCCCGGGATGCATAAATGATAAGGCTATTGAAGGGCACCTCATCCTGAAGTCCGGCTGTGGCAAATCCACAGTGAAGGGAATCGCCCGGATCAAGTGGGAATATTTGCGTTTGCCCGGCCCTTTCTCCCGAAAGGAAATGCTTACTCAATTGCGCCTTTAGTTGCACCGGAGAGGATGAGTGATTCACTATCGCAACCGGATGATCTATACAGGATGTAATAAAACAAGATATAAGCAATGCCGCAATTGCCATTCTCATTCTTCAGGCTTTTTCCGTATCGGCTCCTTCCATGTAATGGTAACCTTTCTGCGGCCCCATTCCATGGCGGAGTCGCGGTCGGTGCCCATGTAAATGTCAATACGCTTACGCCAGCGCCTGTTCATTTTATCAATCACACAATAGGGTCCATTCAAGCCTTCTATCCAAACTTCCGTGTTATGGGTGAGCCCGGAATCGAGCAGATCGCGGCTCACGGCAATGGCCTTGATTCCCGGTTTCAGGGTATCGCCAAAGGCCGTTTGGAAAGGGTCGCCCTGTGTTTCCCAGCGGCTGGAAGTGTAGGCTGAGGCGGTTACCTCCATGGATTTAGTGATGGTTGTAGGGGGTTCTTTGCAACCAGGGAGCAGAAAAAGGAGAATCGGAAAAAGCCGAAATTTCATAGTGGAGGAACAAGCTATCGAATATAAAGATTCTGTCAAATAAAAACCCCGCACAGCTTTCGCCATGGGGGGTTTGTGTTTACTTGTTTGAGTTTTGTTTCTTAGCTGATGATGAAAACCTCGCCAACCGGTTAAAATTTTTCAACGTTATTGGAAAAACATACTTTTCGATATCGTTTTGCCGATTTATTCAGGAAATGGCTCATACCGCTCATGACTACACCAAACAACCAAGAGAACGAAACCGCTGCCTACTCCTTTGTAAAACCGTTGCCCGCCCGGTTACTGGAGTTGTTGCACCTTAACCGTGAGTACATTGCTGCTTCAGGTGACCACCTCACCGATAGCCAGGGGCGCCAGGTGATTGATTTTGCAGGGGGTTTCGGTTCCTGCCTGCTGGGGCACCACCATCCCGAAATTTCCGCTACCGCCAAAGCAGCCATTGAAAACAAGGTACCTGTACACGCGCAGTTATCGATGCGCAATGAGGCTGGTAACCTGGCCCGGGCTTTAAACTCTGAAGCCCATGCTATAACCGGTAAACATTATATCACCACTTTTGGAAACTCCGGTGCCGAAGCGGTGGAGGCAGCCCTGAAACTGGCGCTGTACAGGTTTCAGCAAAAACTAAAGGCTTTTGACGAGGAAGTAAGGCTGGCCCTAAGCCAGCTACGTTCTGTTGATTTTAAAAACCTGAACCTGAACGGGAAGTGGACATCCTCTTCACTTGATGATTTTATTGAGAAAGTCACCACGATAAACAAAGAGCAGATTGCCCGAAACAGCCCGAAGACGTTTTCGCTGCAAAGAGGCTTTCATGGCAAAACCACAGGCGCCCTGGCTATCACAGAAAAAGCGGCTTACCGCAAACCATTTTTTGGCGAAGGGCAAAACACGCAATTTCTCAAAACCGACAGTGCATCTGAGGTGGATTCTCTCATCCGGGAGAATTCGTTTCCGCTTTACATTCCTGTGGTAGTCGGTGAAAGCGTAAAAATAGAGCAGCAGTCCTTTTCATCTGTCATTGCACTATTTGCGGAACCTGTACAAGGTGAGGGGGGCATACATGTTTTAGAACCGGGCTTTTTAAAAGAATTGCAGACTCTAACTACCCGCCACAAAATTTTGCTGGTTTTTGACGAGATACAATGCGGCTTTTACCGCACCGGGAAGTTTTTTGCTTCGGATATAGCGGCCGATGTGCACCTATTGGGAAAGCAGCTTGGTGGTGGCCTGGTAAAAATCAGCGCTATGATGACCGATGAAAAGCTGTATCCACCCGAGTTTGGGTTGCTGCACACATCCACCTTTGCGGAAGATGAATTTTCAAGTAAAGTGGCTCTGAAGGCTTTGGAGCTTTCCCGGAAATACGCACCCCTGGTCAGCGAAAAAGCTAAGGCAATCCGAGAGCGGCTGGAGCAACTGAAAAGTTCTCACCCCGAAGTGATAGAGGAAGTGCGGGGCAAAGGATTGATGCTCGGCATCCAGTTTAGAGACTTCTCATTCAGCCAAAACTACACCCTGCAGTTTATAGCCCGCACCGGCTACTTCAACTATATGCTGAGCTCCTACCTGCTGAATGCTCACGACATCAGGGTTGCTGCGCCTCTCTCGGCCACCACCGTCCTTCGTATTCAGCCATCGGTTTTTATTGAGGAAGATTCCCTGGAGAAATTGCTGGCAGGTTTAGACGAACTCTGTAAAATATTGAAATGTGAGGATACTTATCTGCTGATGGAACACCTCCTGCCCGAGGATGCCCGCCAACTCCGCAGCGCTCCGGTGGATTTTCGGCAGGGAAATATTTCCATGTCCCATTCCACTCGCGCAAAAAACAAGGTGGGTTTCATCACCCATTTTATAACAGCCGAAACCGTCCGCACCGCGGACCCTTCCATGGCCCTGCTTTCTGATGACCACCTCCACGGCCTGCTCAACCGCTTTATGCCGGTAGCCCGGCCGATTCTGGCCGGTAGCCAGGTGATGAAAGGTGTCAATGGTGAAGAAGTGGAGCTTTTCATTGCCGGCTGTTGCTTTACCTCCCAAATGGCTCGTGAGGCGATTATTTCGGGCCACCTGGAGGAGCACCTCAGACTTGTGCAGGAGTCGGTGGATTTTCTTTACAATGAATATGGAGTCAACTTTTCAGGATTGGGTCAATACACTTCTATTCTCAGTCGCAACGGGCAGCAGATTGCCGCTCCTAAAGTAGCTGTAACCACTGGCAACAGCTTTACTGCTTACCTGGGATTGGAAGCGATGCTTAAAGCCTGCGAAGAAAATGGGATCAATCCTTCCCAGGAAACCCTCGGAGTGCTGGGTGCCGGTGGAAATATAGCCAGTGTATATGCTGACTATTTTAGCCGGTATACAAGGAACCTGCTGCTTTTGGGCAGCGGCCGCGAGGGGAATTTTGAAAAGCTGCAACAAACAGCAGAAAACATTCTGCAAAACAGCCTTACACGCTTTAAAAGCCAGGAAGCCCCGCGGGGTGAACTGGATGAGCTGCTGTTTCAAACAAAAACCTTTACAGAATTTGGTAAGGAAAAAAAGGAAAAGGATTCACTGTTCCTACAGTTAAAAAATGAGTTAGGCGAGGCATTCCCCATCCGGATAGCCGATTCACTGGAAGAGCTCAGGGAATGTAAAATTGTGATAGCGGCTACAAACGCCCCTTCCCCTTTCTTAAAGCCTGAACACCTCACTCCTGGTGCGGTGGTCTGCGATATTGCAGTTCCGCTCAACTCCACCTCCGAATTATTAAAAAATGAGGAAGGGATAAAGGTGATCCAGGGGGGTCTTGCCCAACTTCCCGGCCGGGAGGAGCTTC
>CAZNMG010000258.1:0-5133 GCA_964574075.1 uncultured Owenweeksia sp. | reverse complement strand
TGCATTAAAAACATGAGAAATGTCAGTAATATCTACTGGTATGGTGCTTTCGACTTCAAAAGATACAGCTGATGAACCGTTGTTGTCAGGATAAATGCCATGGGTAGTAATGGTGCCTTGCCCGTGAGATGACATCCAGCAGGCGATCATTCCGAAAAATAGTAATAGCTTTTTCATAAAAGGTATTTTTAATAAGAGATTGAAAAACAGGGGTTACGAATGTACCTATTTACCACAATAGTTGACGAAAAAAACGCTGCACGCGCATAGAAAGATGGTCAGTTTTTGCTATCTCACTTATTTAAAGGCGTCTTTTAAACTGCTAAAGCTACCTTCAATGGATTTATTGAGGAAGTCATAGAATCGGTTTTCCCTCTCTGATATCAAAAAAAATCCCCGTAAAGGACTTGGCCTTTACGGGGATTTCTAATTTCTAATTGAGGAGTGACTACCGCTTGACAACCCTCTTATGGGTTGACAGCTCTCCACATTCTATCCTCAGCATATAAACACCTTTAGGCAGATCGGCAAGATCAAGCTGGCCATCAAAGCGACCATTGATGCCCTTATAGGTTTGCTGCATCACGCGTTTGCCACTTACTGACATCAGAGTAATTGCCGCATCCTCCGAGCTATTGGTAGTAAAACTCACATGCAGGGCATCCGCAGTAGGATTCGGATAAACCTCAAGGCTTCTGCTTAGCAGATTCTCTTCAAGGCTTATACCTGCGACCACCACGGTATCTACCACGGTATCACTACTACAAACTCCGGTAATTACAAGCTCAACAGCATAGCTACCATTTGCGGTATAAGTATGAGTGGGGTTCACTCCTGTGCCGGTATTTCCGTCACCAAAATCCCAGCTGTAAGCCGTTGCACCCTGTGAGCTGCTCGCGTCAAATATTACATCGCGATCATTGGCCGTAGCCGGATCCAGTGTAAAGGTGAACGCTGCATTGACCGTCCCTCCACCAAGTGTGGTGAAGTTTACCGGGCCTGCCCATGCACTCGTGTCAGTGGTGCAGGTATCGGAAACATACACATCATATGCGGTTCCTGTAGCCAGACCTGTCAGGATATGGGGGCTGTTGATAAAGGAAACTGTGGTGCCCGCTCCTGTACCAGGTGTAAAGCCTGTAGGCCCGAATTCCAATATAGTTCCCTGATTTGCTGTAATGGAGTTCCAACTTACCACAGCACTATCGCAACCTTTATTGGCTACTGCAAGGCCTGTAGGAGCAGCACAAACACCTGGTGCGCTGTAAGGCGTCACGCAGAAATTATCTACGTAGTAGTCTATGCCATAACTCTGCCCCGATTGTACACCGGAGTAGAAGTTAACACCATTGAACTGTAGCGGTATGCCAGCATTGGAAGCAGAATAATTCCATCCTAGGCCGGTACTGGTGCCATTGTATTCAATCCACACGGTATCAGCCGCCAGATCAACAATAGCGCTCACATCTATCCATTGGTTCTGGGCATAAGTAAACGTTCCCACCACGGTGGTTCCATATTCTACTGAGGCAGTACCATTTGATTCGAAATAGACATGCCCACCCCAGTAGTTGGTACCGGTATTGAAAGCATGATTTTGCTGGATATTGAAATAGCCACCTTCACCGGATTCAATGAACATATCCCAGTTTATTTCCCAGGCTCCGGAACTGATCGTATCAAAATAAGCTATAACATCAGCTGCGCCACTAGTGCCATTATCGGTAATCCTCAATGAATTGGGAGCACTCTGAGCATGCGTGGTGCTGAATTCTGCATCACCCCATGCTGAGGCTCCGCCATTTTGCCATGGGCGGAAGAGAGCAGACTGTTCAAAGTTGCTTCCTGCAGCATAGCCATCCATATCATCACAGGGTACTACCTCAGGACACGCGGTAACAGGGCCAACCCAGGCACTGCTGTCAGTTGCACTGCAGGTTGATCTGATATAGAAATCCTGGCAAACATTTGCCGTAAGTCCGGCAACAGCCAGAAAATCAGCACTGGTCGCTAAAATGGTTCCCGTACCGGGCGTAAACCCGATGGGACCATGTTCGATTTCAAAAGTTGCCGCCCCGGTTGCCGTACTATCCCAGGTAAGCATTACTGAAGAAGCTGAAGCAGCGCTGGCAGCAAATGCTGTTGGCGCATTGCACGAAGGCACAATCACTGTAACAGTATCAGCATAACTGCCACAGCTATTACTAAAAGTGGCAATGTACTCATAGGTACCTGGTGTGGCAAAAGGCCCTACAGTAATGCAGGAAATAGTATCCACTGTTGTGCCGTTGAGGGTCCAAACCAAACCTGGAGCCAGGCCAATAGGGACCTGCACCCCGGTGTTTACCATATTTGGATCCTGGGGGGCGGAAGAACTGGACACTACCCAATTGCTGCCCGAATTGATATCGTCACCAGTAAGGCGAACACCTGAAGTGGCGCTTGCACTACCTGTGGATCCTGACCAATCGGCTGCAGTAACTCCTGAGGAAGCAGGGAATGTGTAGGTGCCGTAACCTACGGCATCAATCACATCTCCATTTGCGGCTTTCAGAACCCTTCCCACATCATCACCCGAACTCCATGTTACAGAAATATCACCATGATAATAAAAATCAGAAGGACTCGGAGAACTACTGGTAGCCTGGCCTACAGCTATTATAGCCGTGCCGTTAGGTCCTAATTCAGTACCTACTGGGAATGTATAGGAATTCACCATACTGCTTCCCTCCCATTGCTCAAGCGTGATACCTGCAAGATCAGAACCGGGTACTCCGGTGATCTCGATGTAGTCATCGGCAGAAAGGTAAGCAGGCCATCCGGCTACGGGTTCGCCTACACTGTATTCATAATGTGACTGTTCTGAAATAAAGAAATCTCCGTTGCCAAAGAAAGGCGACTCCACACAAATCTCTGTGGAGTCATTTGCGCTGGGTAATACAACCACGGATGGCTTTGCAACAAATTCAGAGTCCACCTCAAGGGTAATTCCGCTGGCGAGAGTGTCATTATTCTTATACACATTTACCGCATTGCTATCGAGGTAGGCATCCAGGGTGTAAGTACCGGGGATGGATAAATCGATATTACCGGTATAGGCAATCACCGTATCAAGGGTGCCCAGGGTTCCGGTATTGATGGTAATGGTACCGCTGGAATTTGCCGGTCCGCTTACGGCATAGGTGATAGTAAGTGGATCCGTGCTAAAATTCACAGGAGATACCAGGTTTTGTACCATCAACTCAATGGAGTCGTTGGTGGAAAGGCAAAGCCCCTTGATGAAATTTCCTTCTATAAGAGCCAGGTCTCCGGCCACGGGAGTGTATTCATCCGCTCCCAGGTCAGGTGTGGTTGCCGAACGTGGATCGCCATCATAATCAACAGTTACACCAAGGGTATCGATTCCTTCACCATCGGCCAGACCGCCTATCAGATGCAGATCAGTCGCTGATGTAAACACCGGATCGCCTTCCACAGAATTTACGTTGCGGGTGGCATCTCCGGTTTGCCAGTCCGACAGGGTTGTGTATGTTGTACTGAGTATTTCAAACATATCACCGGAACCTGATTTGTAGTAAAGATTATGATCTATTACCGTAGTGCCATCTGGAGCATCCCATGATTCAAAGGCATAGTCATCTTCAGAAACAAATACGTTGTTAAGAATATTCAGCTCCTCATCATCATTAATGGCCATTCCAGGCTCACCTACCACCGTATTGTGGTAAACATTCGTTTTAATAGCATCATACAGATAAATACCGTAATCACCGGTACTGATGATCATATTATTTATAATGGTAGAGTAGGAAGATGGGGTATTACCATCGTTTCCGTCAAATACATATAAGCCATAATCGGTAGTATGGATGTAATTATTTTCAATCTCATAATCATTCACATCATAGGCATAGATCCCATCTGCTCCGGTAGAAGCGCCCGCAGAGGCGGTAATGTGATTACCCGATACAGTTACACCATCCACATCATCGAGGTCAACTCCATAGAAGTAGTACTCGCTGATGCTATTATTTGTTACAGTATAATCTGAAGACATATTACTGGCATCATCACCCGTTAGGGAAACGCCATAATACCCGCCAACAATTGTGGAGTTGGTAAGAGTGAAGTTATCCACTCCAGCACCGGCCTGAAGATCATCGTCATAAGACCCTGTGATTACCACTCCTGTACGGTCAGAGGAGCTGGAAGTGCTATCCATCAGGATCGTACAGTTATCAATAGTCACATAATCAGAGTGATTGGTAACCAATACTCCCCATGCTTCAGAAGAAGCATTATTGATTATGGTCATATTATTTAAGGTAACATAACTTGTACTGTCAATAAGTACGGCAGCCTGTGGCCCATTGCCATCCCAGATAAGGGTATCGCTGCCACTTCCATTAAAGGTGATGGTATTGGTAGACGAAGCTCCGGGTACGCCAAAATACATACCTGGAATACCTCTCAGGTGAAGCCTTTCAGTATAAGTGCCGGGCTGTATATTAAATGTTACCGCACCAGCAATTCCACATACATTCAGGGCCTCTGCTGCATCTTCAAACGAAGCATAATCAGCTGTAGCCCCTCCTATAGTATAAGTGCCGGCTGCCAGAGGTGAGCAGGAAGTGTTGGCCACAACCGGTCCTTCCCATAGGCTTACATCTCCGGTGCCACAGCTGTCTCTTACATATACATCATAAATACTGGCCGGACTTAATCCGCCCAGGGTAAATGGATTTGTAGATGCATTCACTACTGTACCTGTACCGTCACCCGGTGTAAATCCTGCAGGGCCATATATCACCTGCCAGTTTGCTGCTCCGCCAGTCGTCCAGCTTAGGTCAATGCTGTTTTGGGTGTTTCCGGTAAACTGCAGTGCTGAGGGATAAGGACAGGTTACGTTTTCATAACTGAAATTGTCAATAAAGACATATTCATAGGTAGCATTAATCCCGATCTTAATTCCAACGTACTTATCCGTTCCGGTGTAGGAGGAGAAAAGGTACCGAAGCTCCTGCCACACATCATCTTCCATTTCTGTTTCAAGAAAGGTGTGGTATGGAGTAAAAGTGGACGGATCGGTAGGATCGCTCAACGTACCAATTATTATATCATTGAGATTAAACT
>CAZNMG010000257.1:0-3658 GCA_964574075.1 uncultured Owenweeksia sp. | reverse complement strand
GTTGTCAAATTTCATCCTGAACTTTGAGAAAGGTGCGAGTTCGATAAACCGCCTCTTCAGATCCTGGCTCGTGTCAAACAGGTAATTATTTTCAATGAAGTAAGCCCATATGGTGCGTTCATTCTGCCGGCAAAATTCAAGTTCCTCTGGGGTGTATTGCACAATGATCTCTTCCTCCTTTTGCGGCATCATTTGCTGTAACAGGTATAATTTTTTGCCATGGAAGATCATGTCATCCAAAAGACTGCCATCAGGTTTACCCTTTACTTTAGGAGAAAGAACGGCTTCAATACAATCTCTCACCAAAAAGGCCGGCTGGCGATAAAAAGCCACGTACTCCGGCAGAGAATTGTAGTAGGGCTTTTGCGGACCCAGGTAAAGATCAAGTGCTGCAAAGCAAACCGAATCTGCAAAAAGCACAGGATACTGAAAATCGAGGTTGGAGATATAGATGTAGAATTTGATCTGCGGCTCATCGGGAAAATAATAATAAAAGTGCTTCATTGAAAAGTTGAGGTTTTCATTGAGCTCCTCTCTGTTGCCGAAAACTTCCTGGGAAACCCGATATAATTCCAGCTGCTTTTCATCTGTGCGTTGGGCTTTCCAGAATTTCGGATTTTTTCCGGCCGCAAAAAACTCGGGGTATTCCAGTGCCAGACGGTCTATTTCGTCTGGTAGCTGGGCTGTGTCACTTTTGAAAAAAGCCTCGTCAAAACTCACAAATCGTGCTGTTTTCTCCACTTCAGATAAATCAGCTTCGGGACGGGCTTCATCGCAGGAGGTCATTATCACAATGGCAAAAACTAACATAAGAATAATTCTAATCATTATTGGGAATGCTTTGTTGTAAGAGTTTATAATTTTACCCACTAAAATCAATTATCGTGAAAAACGTATCCGCAAAAGTCATTATTTTATTGCTAAGCCTGGGTAGCTTGCAAGCGCAGGAAGAAAAAGCCACCAATTTCCGCTTTGGTATCCATGGCACCCCGGCAATAAGCTATATCCATACCACCAATACGAATGCCGAAACTTCAACCAAGCTAAAATTTGGTTTTGGGTTGCTGGCCCAGTATTACTTCGCAGATAACTATGCCTTCTCCACCGGCATTACAGTAATGAACCGGGGTGGAAAAATGGAGTTGCGGGATACTGTAGGAGACTATAGTAGCGGTTTTCTGCAGATCCCCCTCATGCTGAAAATGCAATCGAGGCAGTTTGGGTACCTCACCTACTTTGCCGAATTTGGTGGAAGCATCGATGTGGGTATCAGTGAAAAGGTAACATTTGACCCTCCTGTGGCATTTCCGTTAGACTCCTATGTACGGCCCATAAACCTGATGTTTACCATCGGCCTTGGAACCGAATATAGCCTGGGCGGTAAAACTGCCCTCGTTGCAGGTCTTTACTACAACCGAAGTTTGATTGACAATCTCAACAACAACAGTCAATTTGTGGAGAAAAGTGAGAACTACCGCTTTGACTTTGTAAGTCTGAAGGTGGGCGTGCTGTTCTAACTTATTTCTGATAATTGTCTTTAGATGAAGGTAGAGAAAACCGTAGGTCATATAGTAAACTGGCTCAAAAGCTATCTTGAAGATGCCGGTAGTAAAGGTTTTGTAATAGGTATTTCGGGAGGTATCGATTCTGCTGTTACTTCGGCTTTGGTGGCGCGCACCGGATATCCCGTGATGTGTGTGGAAATGCCTATTCACCAGAGTCAGGATCAGGTTACTCGTGCAGCGCGTCATATCCGGCAGCTAAAGGGTGAATATTCAAATGTGAGTCACAACGTAACAGATCTTTCCGGGGTTTTTGATCAGTTTGTGAGTGTACTACCGGAGGTGGAGGAGTCGTATGAGAAGAAAATTTCACTGGTAAACAGCCGGGCACGTCTTCGCATGACAACTCTTTATTACTTTGCAGGCCTCAATAGCTATCTCGTAACCGGTACCGGTAATAAGATTGAAGATTTTGGCGTGGGATTTTACACCAAGTATGGAGATGGGGGAGTGGATATAAGCCCGATTGCCGACCTTCTAAAAACGGAGGTATACGAGCTGGGGCGTCATCTGGAAATTGATAAAGAGATACTAAAGGCTGCGCCAACTGATGGATTGTGGGGGGATGACCGCACGGATGAGGATCAGATAGGAGCTACCTATCCTGAACTGGAATGGGCCATGGAACAATATGAGGCGGGTCGGGTTACTGAAGATTTTAGTGACCGGAAAGCCGAAGTTTTACAGATTTATTCTTCGCTCCACAGGGCTAATTTGCACAAGATGAAACCTATTCCTGTCTGCGAAATTCCACAGAGCCTTCGGGCCTGACAGAAAAATCCTATATTTGGAAAACATTATCGCAGCACTTTCCAAAGTATTGGTGTTTTTAGACTAATTTAAACTTCTGAAAACCAAGTAATTACAAAATTAAATGATAAGAATTCTATTAGCTGATGATCACGCGGTAGTACGAAAAGGGCTTCAGCTTTTTATAGGTTATGAAGATAACCTCACCCTTGTTGGAGAAGCTTCTGACGGAGAAGATCTCACCAGATTGGTACAGGAACATGAAGCCGATATACTCCTTCTTGATCTGGATATGCCCAAGATGAATGGTATCACTGCCATTCGCAAAATAAGAGAACTTGCCCCTGATCTCAAGATCATAATTTTAACTATGCATCCTGAGGATATTTATGGAAAAACGGCCATGCAGATGGGAGCCAGCGGCTACATCATAAAAGATGATGAGCCGAAAAAACTGATCCGTGCCATAAACCAGGTCCATGCCGGGGAGAAGGTTTTTAGTGATGAACTTATGAGTGCCCGCAAACGCGACAAACCCATAAAGCTGAGCCAGCGTGAGATTGAGGTGCTTAAACTTCTTTCGAGCGGCAAATCAAATAAGGATATTAGCGAGGAGCTTGAGATCAGCGATAAAACCGTGAGTACCTACAAACTGCGCCTTCTCAATAAAATTGGGGCCAAGTCGGTTGTGGATCTTATCAACTTCTCAAAAAATTATCCTGATATCCTGAACGAGCGGCAATAAACATCGGGTCTACTGATTCGGCAATGACTATTTTTGCCGGTAAATACTTTTCGAGTGCCTAATATCGTAGCTATTGTCGGCCGCCCAAATGTGGGCAAATCCACCCTTTTCAATCGTTTTACTCAAAAGCGCGATGCCATTGTAGATTCCGTGTCAGGTGTGACGCGCGATCGTATATATGGTAAGTTTGAATGGATTGGCCGTGAATTTTCACTTATTGATACCGGGGGTTACATCCGCGGCTCCGATGACGTGTTTGAGGAAGAAATCCGCAAGCAGGTTGAGATTGCGATTGAGGAGGCAAGCCTTATACTTTTTGTAGTTGATGCTGAACAGGGGATAACAGGTATGGACCAGGAGGTGGCTTCACTGCTTCGGAAATCCACCAAACCCGTGATGCTGGTAGCCAATAAGGTTGATAATGCCATGCGGCAAACTATGAGTGCCGAATTTTACGGGCTCGGACTTGGTGAAGTATATAATATTTCTTCGATAAATGGCTCGGGCACAGGCGAACTCCTCGATGACCTTGTTGCTGCACTTCCCGAAGAGGAGCCGCAGGAAGAACTTGAAATTCCACGTATTGCCGTGATTGGCCGCC